>CAYWNS010000022.1:0-23906 GCA_964459715.1 uncultured Akkermansia sp. | reverse complement strand
AACATTCAATTTTCCGGACATGTCTTGACCTGAAAAATTCCCGCCGATCGTCAGATCGCTACCATCACCCGTCGGCACGTTATAGCCATCCGGCGTCGCGTCAGCGAATTCCTTCGCGAACTCTTCGTAGGTCTTGCCGACCTGAATGTTCAGCACGGCACCGTTGCCCTCTTCGTCATCCTTCAGCTTGATGTTCTTCCCCAGTGTCTCACCATCGAGCGCGGAGGAAACAACGCTACCCGCACCCGCCGCATCCGTTCCGGTCTCACCGAATGCCAGAACAACATTGGGACCCTCCATGGTCACCTCCGTATCCTTCCCAAGGGCATTCGCATGGTCCACAATGAACTTGCTCGCGCCCTTCAGGTCCAATTCGTCAGCATCCAATGCCATCTGCATATCGACCGTCGCATTCTCCACCGAGAATGTTTCGGTGGTAATCTTGCTATCGGTACCCACACCGCTGAATGTGTATTCATCATCGGACACATAGACATTGCTCGGCCTCACGTTTCCCTCCACATTCACATGGTCAGCACCAGCATACGTCTCCGTGCCGTTGAAGTATACATCTTTCTCATTAGGGCTATCCGCTCCACCGCTCCAACCTCCCCGGTTACCATCCCATATATTGCCATCATGACCTTCCCAAACCCACTGGCTGGGATCATGCTTGGAGAAGACCAGCACAAGGCTGTCCCCCTTCATTTCAAGTTCGAGACCATACGAAACATCTTCGTAACCGGTTGTGACTTTGCACATGGTATTGAGGAGATTAAGAAACCCCTCAATATTATTGGTGAGATGGAAATCGTCCACAGTAACATCCGATCCCAGCCCGGTCACTAGATAGTAGCTACCAACATACTTGTCGTACCCGTCTCCTTTTATATTTGAAGAATTGAAGAAACCACCAAACGCCGCACTCCGCAGCGTCAAATCCAGTGATCCATCCTCGGGCAGCACGATCGAATCCGCCTTCACATAGGGGTTGTTCACACCCCTCCTATCTCCTAAGGTCAGTGTCAGAGATTCCCCCAGCGTAAGCTCCCCATCGACCGACAGGGATGCTTCCGCGCCGCTCGGTCCCGCCTCACCGAGTACAAGCCTATCCACCGCTGCGGCACCGAAATGATGCCCATCCCGCTCGAGTTCCAATTCAGCGAGATGCTCCTCCGCCGTTCCCACCGAACCGGCAAACTCACTCCCACCCTGTGTCAATTCCAGTGATCCTCCACCGGTAACGGTAGCACCCGCCGCGTCGCCTCGAAGATGCTCTGCTTTAACAGCCCTTTCGACATCGAGATTTCCATCTCCCGTAAATTCAACCGTCCCAAGGTGTGCCAAATCCTCCGATTCGGCAAGGGTAAGTGTACCGCCACCTACTGTGACATCAAGCCCGGTACCCTCTTCCCCCACTTGCCCGGAAAAAGTATGCTCCCCACCGGTTACCTCCAAGTACCCGCCGGAACCAGCTTTAATGTTCCCCTTAAAATCGGACGCAACGTCACCGCCGGCGAGAGCCAGAGTCTTGCCGTCTAATTGCAACTCATAGGTATCCCCGCAACTCAGGGAGCCCACAGTGAGGCTATCTCCCCACGTGAGTGACGGTGTCGGGAGCTGCTGATTTTCGATGTCAACATCCCCTTCAATCGTAGCGTTCTTACCCATCTTGAGCGTTTGCCCCGCCGTCAGTGTCACATCCCCGACCAACGTACTGCTCTTGGTACCATTGACATTGAGAGTAGCACCGGGCATCCACACATTCCCCGTCGCACTGCCGAAATCTGCGGTCAGTGTCACATTTTCGCCGGAAAGCTCCAACTCACCGGCCCATAGCTCAAGCTTATCGTCCTCCTCTCCCGTCCACGTATAACTGTCATGCTCGTTTTTGAGAGTCAGCTTCCCCTTTCCGTGTTTCGCCAAGCTCCCACCCTCAACGAAGTTGTCGACGGTCAGGGAGCCATTCTCATCTTCCACAGTGATCGACGTGGAACTTACCGTCTCGTGGAGTTCAGCAGCCGTACTGCCGGTATATTTAAGACCGGCAACCGACAGCGTCCCCTCGGCGTTCGACCCGTCCACTCCATCGAACTTCAACGTCCCTGTCCCGGTAATCTCACCATCCATGTCTTTCAGCTCAGTCACATGAACCTCGCCGCCTTGCACATCCACTACTCCATCCGCCCCAACGGTCAGTTCTTTGAGTCCCTTAGCCTTACCCTCCGTTGCTTCAAGCGTCAACTTGCCACCTTTCACGTTTGTTCCGGTTATAACGGTCACACCCCCGGACAGCGTCAATTCACCGGCGTCCACGATGATATTGGTTACACGCACGTCCCCGGAGAGCACGTGCTTGCCACCTACCCCGACCTCGGCATCTCCCACAGGTGCAAAACCCGCATGTAAGCGTCCACCGTTTGCGGTTATACTCCCCGTGTAATCAGAATTACCCTCGCCGAGAATCAGGGTCTTATTGCTGTCACTTATCGTCCAATCTTCACTACCATGCAGAGCCCCTACTGTGAAATTTGTGTCTTTCCATGAAAGCGTGCCGCCACTCAAGGTGAGATCCTTGACGTATGCGTTCGTGCCAAACTCAGCAGTGGAACCGGTACCGACGTCGAGCGATCCGTTAAATTTTGCATCAGCACCCTGCATACTAAGGCTCGACATGTTCCCGAGTGTGAGCGATCCTCCCTCGACCACCGCTCCCGCACCATCCATCACAAGATGCTGCCGCTCACCCAACGTCTGCTCCCCCTCTACCGTAAGCTTGCTGCCCTCCACTCCGGAAAGTACCAGCGTTCTGACGAGCCGCTCATCATTCCACGTGACGCTGTCGAGATTAAGCTCCACGTTCTTCCCCGTAAATTCCAGTGTCCCGACATGCAAATTAAAGCTGCCGCTCACCACGTTATCAACACCCTCATCACCGATGACCAATGTCCCATGCCCTTCCTTCGTCAGCGTTTCGCCCGTGAAGTTCTCGACCGTCAAGGTATCTTGCGCATCCGTTACCTCGATGACCGAAGAACTCACTGTCCCACCGAGTACCGCGCTATCTGCACTATTACCCGTACCCGTATACGTGAGACCCGCAACAGACAGCTCGCCGCTATTGAACACGCCATCAGTATCCTGACCGGCACCCGTACCACCGAACTTCAACGTACCGCTCCCCGTGATGGTACTCCGGCTATTCTGCAGGGTATTCGTTAAGGTGAGAGTACCATCAATTTGTACCTCACCGGCTCCGACATACAACCCCTCTAACGTGAAGTTCTCTTTTACAGTCAAAACGCCGGAACCCAGCTTGTGCAACGTATCTCCTGTACCGATGGCGTTCCCTCCATCGTCCTTCGTGTCTCCGGTAAACTCTTTATCATCACCGGAATTAACAGTCACATCCCGCTCAACAGCCTGAGCCGCCTGGGAGGAGATAAGCCAGACGGCGGCGATGCCGGAGGCGGAGCCGATAGTACTCGGAAGCGTGGCAGGAACAGCCAACGCAGCGAGGCAAGCCAACAGAGCCTTACGAAGGCGTGAGGGTAAATGTATTTTCATAGTATGGAGTCGTTTGTTGTAGTTTTTTGCATCATATCTAGCAAGTAACACAGCCGTGCACCGTACACCACGCACCGTACACCTCCGTGTCGAGAAAAAAATAGCACTCACGGAGCAAAAACGCAAGAGAAATTTTCAAAAAATTTTCAGTTGTCTTCATAAAGCATTTACGGACAATATCTCTTTCCTGGGGGGGGGGGGGGGTATAATTTTAGGGGAGGAAATGGACGGATGGGAGGGGCGGGAGGGATGTGGGAAGCGAAATGGAGGTACGAAGTACGAAGTAGCAGAGCTGTGGCGGGAGATGCGTGGTAGAAATATGTGGGCGGATGTGGCGATGGTGTGCGGTGGAAGAGTGAGGACACCGTGTGTGGCGGGGGATGTGGGAAGCGAAATGGGGGTACGAAGTACGAAGTAGCAGAGCTGTGGCGGGGGACGCGTGGTAGAAATGTGCGGGCGGATGTGGCGATGGTGTGCGATGAAGGAGTGAGGCTACCCTCAGCACAGATTCACCATCCGCGCGGCACCGCTGTTCACTATACACTCGTATCTCTCATGGTGCGTGAAACTCACGAAAACCGCATGGGAATTCACGCCTGTCCCGGTAAAATTTTCGAAAAACGCCGCCTTACTAATCCCCATGCGGGTTACAGACGCGCTGCGTACCAAGGGGACCTCAACATCACGGGTACATGGATTTAGTTCCCACACGTCGTTTTGGCTTTGCCTCCTCCCGCCATGCCCGCGCAACTCCGTTGCGCCTCACTCCTTCACTTCGTACTTCGTACTTCGTACCTCGTACTTGTGGCAGGCGTACGTGGTAGGCAATTGTCATCGCCCACTGCTAGATCTTTAGTTCATTTGCCATTTCCCTCGTTTTGCGGGGTGTAAGAACGCAGGAGGGCAACGGCGTCGGCGGAGAGACGCGCGAGGGCGGCGCGTTTATCGCAGATGCGTGGAAGAGACCAGAGCGTGAAGTGTTCGTGGGCGATGATATTGAAATACATGCCGCGCAGGCAGGTCAGAAACCAGAGCCAATCTTCACGGCGCAAGTTGGGGAAAAAGGAGATGAGGGCATCTGTCCACTCCGCGAGAGCGAAAGCGAAATGCGATTCGTAGACTCCGCGAGTGAGCTCAGCCGGTTCATAGCCCATTTTATTCAGGAAGCACAGTACCTCTTCGCCGGAAGCGACGGAGGCATCCGACCAGTCCGTGAGGGGGGCGGCAAGCCAAGCGTCGATGATGCGAGCGGGGTCACCGGAAGGGAGGGCGCGACGCAGAGCCGCCCGGCACGCGGCGTTGTAGGGGATGGACACGTAAGCCAATGTGTCGCGGTACAGGTCGGCTTTCGAGCCGAAGTGGTAGGAAATTGCCCCTATGGTGACATTCGCGGCACGCGCCATATCACGCAGGGTGACACCGCGAAAACCGAGAGCTGTGAACTCTAGGACAGCGGCACGCATGATACGCGCTTTTGTGGTGTCGGACTTGCTCATGGCTCGTCCGTCTCATCGGGTGCTTTTTCCGGCGGCATGAGAGACTGAAGGTAGTCGACATCCTCCTTGCAGAAATGAGAAAGCTTTGTACGGGTGACACGCCCGCCGCTTTCTCGGAGGTAAACCACGCGCTGTACGGGGTCCACGCGCATGAGTTTAGCGAAGACTACCGAGTTCCCCCGAGCGGACTTCCAGTTACGGAACCCGGCATCGACCAGCTCTGCCTTGTACTCTTCATATTTTTTTTGAGCGAGACGCACATCGGCTTTGATTTCTTGGGCAAACCCGGAGACGAAACCATCGAAACCATCGATGCGGGCAACGATTTTACCGTTGGGGGTAATGACGGCAAATGCCGGGCGGGCAGAGAGACCGTACCGATTCTTGAGAGCGTCGATGTCTGTTAATCTGTACTTAGCAGATGATGTCCGGTTGTCATCCAGCGATGCCCCGGAATCTAGGCGGGCGAGAACCGCCTTGTCGCGCGCCCAATCCAAGAAGTCGCTCGTTTCTAAGTACTCATTTCCGAGTTGAGTGCTTTTTGGGGAAATGAGGGAATCGTGGAACCAGACGATGAGGGGAAGTTCCTGTTTGCGGGCGAGGTATATCGCGCGACCCAAATCATTTTGCCATCCGTGTCCGAGTTTCTTGTTTTCGAAGATAGCCGTGAGACCGGGAATTTCGGCATCCGGGTTATCGGGGTCAGTCCACACGAGTTCCTCCTGAGACCCGCTGTCATAATTTTTCAACTCCTCTTCCGAAGAGACGCTGACGTTGACGGCTCGGAGGTCGCCTTTGTTGGCAAGCAGGGGGTTCCCCAAACTTTTCGCCACCTCCTCGGCAGTTTTTCCTTCCGTCTTACCGGGAGATTCCTTCGCGGTATGCACGCAGGCGGGAAGCGCAAACGACACTACCCCGGCAAGGATGAAACGGCGAAACAGCGGCTTCATGGAGCGCGATCTCCCTTCTCCCTTTCCTGTGCCTTAACCGCCTGCCAAGCCCGCTCAAACTGAGCGGCATCCGCGTCTTGCAGGGAGACACCCTCTGCCTCCAACATCTCCTCCATGGCACGAAAGCGGCGAATGAACTTTTGGTTGGCAGATCGGAGGGCTTCTTCCGGGTTGACATGGCGGCGGCGGCAGAGATTGACAACAGAGAAGAGCAGGTCACCGAGCTCCTCGGACACGTGCGGGTTGTCATCCGGTAGGGGGAAAGTATCCCGCGCCTCCGCCAACTCCTCACGGATTTTATCGACCACACCCTCATGCGAATCCCAATCGAAGCCAACTTTTGCCGCCTTAGCCGTCAATTTGGACGCTCGCAGGAGTTCCGGGAGCCCCTTTCCGCAGTCATGCAGGTAAGACTTGCGCTCGATGTGCCGTTCCTGTCGCTTGATTTCATCCCAGCGTCTCAGCACGGCATCGGCATTTTCCGCGCACGCGGTGCCGAACACGTGGGGGTGGCGGCGCACGAGTTTGTCGCATAATTCCCGTGCCACATCGTACACATCAAAGTGCTCCGCGGGGTTTTCTCGAGCGAGCTCAGCGTGAAAAAGCACCTGCAGCAGCACATCCCCGAGTTCCTCGCGCAGGTGGTCGAAGTCCCGCTCTCGGATGGCGTCGATGCACTCGTAGCATTCCTCGATGAGATTGGGAATGAGCGAGGTGTGGGTCTGCTCCGCGTCCCACGGACACCCGCCGGGGGCGCGCAGACGGTGCATGATGGCTATAGCGCGCTCCGGTTGGCGCGCTTTCTCTCGGCAATGAATCATTTCTTCATCTGTCATGGTGGCGTAAATCTCGGCGTTCATTGACGGCTTTCCCGTCCAGAATATCCTGCACCTGCTGCACAAGTTTCCAAGCCACACGGCGGCGGCTGTACTTGCGCTTCAACAGCTCCAGCAGGGTTTTCCATGCCTCGGCGGTAAATTCCACTCGGCAGGGCTGCGCTTCATCGCGACAGGAGCGGGACGGCTTGGGCGCGCGGGTGAGCTGCCACCACCCACCGAAGTAAGAAGCACGGTAAACGAGCTTCCCTCCGTCCTCTGTGCGCTCTTGCCATGAGAAAACTTCCATACTGAGCGGGAGGTGCAAAGCGGCAGGAGGCAGGCTTTGTCAGCGGATAAAGTTAGTTATTTTGCGCGGCACAGTCTGGGGAGCGGGCACTGCGGCGTATGCTTGGATGGCTCGCGCCAAATTGCGCCCCAGTTGGCGCATGATCGACACCCCCTCTTCATCCTTCGCTACGTCCTCCGGCGTGAAACCGTGTACCTCGTTCCAGTAAAAAGAGGAAACGACAGGCATCTGCGATATCGTGAAATGCTTTTGGATCGCATCTAACGTGGCAAGCGAGCCGGCACGGCGACTCGATGCCACAGCCGCTGCCGGTTTACCCGCGAACACCGAGCTCGATGAGTAAAAGGCGCGATCCATTGCGCTGAGCAGACGCCCGGAGGGATGCCCGTAGTAAACAGGCGAGCCGAACACGAAACCCTGCGCCCCGGCGGCTTTTGCGACCAGTTCGTTCACGCAATCTTTATCCCAGACGCACTTACCGGGGTGTTTGCGGCAACTTCCGCATGCCATGCAGTCCTGAATCGGAGCGGTGCCGAGGTAAAAAATCTCCGCACTCACTCCATGGGATTCTAATTCTTCCGCCACAAGCGCGAGGGCTGTGTATGTGCAACCCTGCATGTGGGGACTGCCGTTCACCAAAAGAGCGCGCGGGCGCGTGCCGGTCTGTTCCGCTCCCGGCGTTCCCGATTCCGCCGCTAAAGCGGCAGTGGCAAGCGCGCCACCGGCTAAACCGAGGTGTGTGATAAATGTCCGTCTGTCAGTCATTGTAATGTTTGTTTGTTGAAGTTCAACGTCTTGGAGTGGGGTTGCCGAGCTCGCGATGGATGCGGTTCACGTCATCTCGCATGGTGGGGACAACCGAACTCGCGTGGTTGGGGTCTAGGGAGATAATGATGGGCTTGGAGCGGTTACCGCCCGCGTCGTATTGGTAGATGACGCGCTGCACGAGTTTTCCTTGCGGGTGCGAGAACATTCTTTCCTCAATCAGGCGCGCCGAGCTGTCGTAGCCGTACGCCACCTTGTAGATGAGAACTCGCTCGGAGTTGTATATGTAGCATCCCACCAACTGCCCGTACTTCCCCTCATGGTAATCATTGATGGCTGCCAATTTGCCGCCGACTGTGTAGGTGGCGCACCGCATCCCCTTGCTGCCCCGCTGCCTCTTGTAGACCGACCGAGAGCCGTCCGGATGGCGTACCACGCGCGCCAAGTCCCGGCTCTCATTAGCCAAGTCCGGACTCTGCGCCGTCGCCTCACCCACCATACAAGCCACGAACGCGCTCACCGCCATGCTCATATATTTCTTCACGCCCCCATTATACCCCCCCCGGTTCCATCTGGCAAGCAAGAAGCGATAGAGAAGTACGAAGTGCCACACCTGCCCCAATGAAATTCTCAAAAAACGCTGTGATGCTAATCCCCATGCGGGTTACAGACGCTTTGCGTGTTAAGGGGGCATCCACCTCACGGGTGCGCTGATTTATTTCCCTCGCGTCGTTTCGGCTCTGCTTTCCTCCTCCTCATTTGCGCAACTCCGTTGTGCCTAACTCTTTCACTTCGTACTCGAGCAGATAGTGTTATACATTGAATATAACACCTTGACGTAATATCGCATTGACAAATGGGGGAGAGTTTGGTAGACTCGCGGGGGATGACGATATGGCGACGCTGAACGTACATGGACAGGAGAACTTGGTGAAGCCCGGGTTTTACATGCCCAATAGGCTGAGCATAGCAGCGGGAAAGGCATTGCACCACATGCTGGAGGGGAAGGTGTGCTACTTGGTGGATAACACATTTCCGCCGGCACCGGGGATCATGGCGTATTTGAGGACGAAGGACATATCGATAGAGTACTTTGATTTTCGGCATACGACCTCGCGCGCGGTGCGGGAGCAGATACTCGCGCACATGAACGCCGGGCAGAGTGTGGTGTTTCTACCGGGGCAGGTAGCGAAGACCCGTGGGACTTTGGCGGACGTACCGTCGCCGTTTTTGCGGCACTTGGGGAGTCTGCACATCGCGCCGGTTCCGGTATTTTTGGGGTATTACGGCAACACGCTTACGACCCTATACCGAGACCAAGAGGAGGAGGGATGCAGTGAGGAGTTTCATATCATGCCCAAGTTGGCACCGGGACCACAGACCGGGGAGAGACTCCTAGGGGCATGGATGGAGAAGGGCGAGGAGCTCTTTTCCGCGAGACCGTTACTGGAGGAATCGCTGACCACCCGGTTGGTTCATACGATGCGGGAACATCCGGATACCGAGATACGGGATGGACTGAGCGGTATGGTTTTGCCGAATTACAAGCTGCTGGGGATAGCGATGACGATTGCCCGCGTGTTGCGGAAGCGTGGGGAGAAGCGGATGGGGATCATCCTGCCGCCGGGACCGGCGGGCACGCTCGCGCTCGTGTCGTGTTTGTTGGCGGGAGTGACGCCGGTGATGATCAATTACGCCTCATCGCGAGCGGCTTTCGAGAGCACGGTGCGCCAAGCGCAACTTAAGACTTTTATCACGGCGCGCAAATTCATGGAGAAGCTGCCCGGTTTTGCGTGGCCGCCGGAGGAGCAACTCATTGTGGCAGAGGAGCTGCTGCACCAGCTTTCCAAACCCGCGCTTCTCGCCAATGTCCTGCTTGCCAAGGTGGCTCCGGCGGCTCTGATCTGCAAGATGTACGACACGGACGCGCACCGGGGCAGGGACGAAGCCGTGATGCTATTCACCTCCGGTTCATCCGGGGAGCCCAAGGGGGTGGCACTCACCCACAGGATGATATTGGCAAATGTGGCACAGTGCGCCTGTCGTATCGCCCTGCGCGAGGAACGCTTTTTGGGAAGCCTGCCCATTTTCCACAGCTTCGGGCTGACTGTCACGCTGATGCTCCCCTTGCTGAGCGGGTATCCCATCTGCGCGTACCCGAATCCGACCGATGCGCGCACTCTCTGCGAATTGACGGCGAAGCATCAGCTGACCCTCCTTTGCGCCACACCGACGTTTGCCCGCGCCATGCTCCGGCGGGCAAATGCGCACACATTCGCGAGCGTGCGCTCATTTATCGTGGGCGCGGAAAAGTTGCAGGAGGATGTGGAAAAGGGGTTTGAGGAGAAGTGTGGAGTGAGATTGATGGAGGGCTATGGGCTCACCGAAGCGACTCCCGTGTGTTCCGTGAATGTGATGGATGCGCCGCCGGTACCGGGTTCCGCATTCTATGTGCCGGGACTCGTGAAACGCAGCATCGGGGCACCGCTGCCGGGCATTGCCGTTCGTATCACGGACGTGGACGACGACACGCGCGTGCTTCCCATCACTGAGCGCGGTATGATCTGGTTTCGTGGGGCAAATATCTTTGGCGGTTATGTCGGAAAACCCGAGCTGAATGACAGCATCTTCCGGGATGGGTGGTTTAAGAGCGGGGACATCGGGCAACTCGACCTCAATGGCTTTATCACCCTCGGCGGACGCCTCACGCGCTTCTCTAAGATCGGCGGGGAAATGGTGCCGCACGAAGCGATAGAGCAGGCGATCGGGCAGATTCTGCAACTTGACCCTGAAGATGGGCTGAAGATAGCGATTACCGGGGTGGTGGATAAGCAAAAGGGGGAGGCTCTGGTGCTACTCTCTGCCTTGGCTGAGCACCAACGCAGCTCTCGGGAGCGCGAGATACTCAACAACATTCGCGCCAAACTGGCGGAGCGTGAGCTCCCCAATCTTTGGGCACCGCGTTACCTCGTACCCGTGGAGGCTATCCCCGTGCTCGCCAGCGGCAAACTCGATTTGCGAGGCTGCCACCTGCTCGCCGAAGAAGCACTGGCGGAATAGTTTTCCCGGGACAGACGCGTTGCGCTCGGGGTTTAGTATTTTTTGTGTTTGCGGCTCCGACGCTCCATATTTTCCTGATGCGTCTGTTGCCAGTACTTCGAGATGTCAAAGTACTGCGACACCTTAATTTTCTGACCGTGTATTTTTACCGGGATCGTGAAGACATCGTACACTTGGACACCATTGACAAGGGCTTGGCGTTCGGGGCGAGGGAGACCGAGTCGGTCAATGACAAAATACTCTTGGCTTATGACATCGTCATCCTCCCCCTGCATCACCCACGCGGTTTCTTTGGTAAACCCGTAGCCGCCCTGCACAATTTCGGGGTACATCAACAAGAGGCGTTTCCCCGCTTTCTCCACGAACGCCTCAAGTTTCTTCAGCAGGATTCCCTCTGATGCCCCCGGGGAAGTATCCGCGACGAGTAGTGCTTTACTGAGTACGGGGCAGACCTTTTTTAGGGTCTCATTACCGAAAAAGTGAGCTTGCTTCATGCGCTCCATCTCACGATTCAACTTATCCAGCGTTGCTTTGATAGCTTCCTCATTGTCAATATAATATATCACTAAACGCCCTTTCGCGTCGGTAGAGAGCTGCATTTTTTCGAAGTGCGAGATGGCGGGGAGGAAAGCACTCGCTCCCGTGCAGAAGTCATCGATGGCCCCTGTGTCCTGCTCATCCGCCCTTTCCGCTGCCTCACTCAGACCAACCACCCCCGTGAGAACTTGCAAGAACAGCGTGACATCTCGTTTGGCTCGAGGCGACAACCCGTCGAGGTCGTTGCAGGGTGGTACCGGAACCTTTAACGGACCGGATACGGGTGTCTCTTCTTCGAAAAGGAGGCAGGGATCCGTCCATTCCAGTGCTGACTCTAGGAGGTTAATGAATGCGTATTCCATAGTAAAAAATGGTGTGACCCCAAAAGGCTACCAGATAAAAGTCACCTTGCAAGGAATTTTTTTGCGAAATTTTCACAGAACCACACCCGTCCCAATAAAATTCTCAAAAAACGCTGCGATGCTAACCCCCATGCGGGTTACAGACGCTCTGCTCTGAGTGCTTAATTTATTTGGGACAGGTGTGTCACAGAACCTAGAAGTATCGAAATTTTCTTGGGGTGAAGGGAAAAAATGTAGTATAATGCGCCGCAGATGGCAGGGAACAAATTGAAAGAGAAATGGCGCGGCACACCGCACAGACCGGGGGTATACCTGATGCGCGGGGAGGGAGGGAGCGTCATTTACGTGGGGAAGGCGAAAGATTTACACAGACGCCTGGCGAATTATTTTTCCCCCTCACGTGTAACACTGGAGAATGGGAAGACACGCGCGCTCATCGCGGCCATCGAAGACTTTGACTATTACGAGGTGCGCAACGAGCAAGAATCCCTGCTGCTGGAGCAGAAACTTATCAAGGAATACCGCCCGCGTTACAATGTACAGCTCCGGGATGATAAACGCTACCTCCTGTTACGCGCCGGGCGTCAGGAGCGAATTCCGCGATTTTCGATGGTGCGCTTGAAGAAGGACGATGGCGCGCGCTACATCGGACCTTTCGTCCACAGCAGCGCACTGAAGGACACGGTTGAGTGGCTTAACCACCGCTTCCGTCTCCGTAGCTGCACGGCTAAATGCCCCGGTGAGGAAGACTACCGGCATTGCCACGACGATGTCATACGCCACTGCTCCGCACCCTGCATCGGGCGCGTCAGCGCGGAGGAATACCGCGAGCAATTTGATGCGGCACTGGGTTTGCTGGAGGGTCACGGTGTGCGCGAGCATGTCGCCGAGCTCACGCGGGAGATGCAAGCTGCGGCGGAAGCTCTGGACTTTGAGCGCGCCGCGAAGTTGCGCGACATTCGTGAAAATGTGGAAAAAACACTGGAACCGGCGAGGCGATTCGCGCGGGCGGGGATTGATTTGCCCGGGACGGTGAATCCGGAAGCCGACTTGCGGGAACTCGCCCGTGCCTTGCAAATGCCCCCGCCGGGTATCATGGAGTGTTTCGATATCTCCAATCTTTCCGACAATCACATTGTGGCATCGATGGTACGTTTCACGCGTGGGCGACCGGATAATGCCGCGTACCGCCGTTATCGTATCCGTTCGGTGGACACTCAAAATGACTTTGCCTCGATGCAGGAAGTAGTCAAACGACGCTACTCGCGCATTTTGGGAGAAAGTCGAGCCCTGTACGATAAGCCGGATGATGTGGATGCGTACGCTTGGCTGTTGGAATTACGGGCGCAGGGGAAGTCTCCCATCACCGTGCCGGACCTCGTCGTCGTGGATGGCGGGAAGGGGCAGCTCGCCATGGCGGTGCGCGTGCTCGCGGAAATCGGGTTGGGGAACATGCCCGTCGTGGGACTTGCCAAACGCGATGAGGAAGTCTATTTCCCGGGGCGAGAGGAGCCGCTCATCCTTCCGCGTGAGTCCGGGGCCCTGCGCCTCCTGCAGCGTCTGCGCGATGAAGCACACCGCTTTGCGCACAATTACAACGAGTTACTCCTGCGCAAACGCGTGCGGGAAAGTCGGTTGGACGCGTGTCCGGGCATGACACCGCGCCGCAAGCAACTGATTCTCGCCCGCTTCCACAGCCTAGACCGTTTACGCCGTGTCTCAGTGGATGAACTCGCTGAACTCCCCGGTATCTCCCGCACATGGGCTGAGAGCTTTGTCATCTGGATCAACAAACAAAAGCAATGAGAAGTACGAAGTATGCGGAGCCGGAGAGAAACACTTGTGTAGTGCCGCGGCGTGACGAGGGACCACGCGCTAGGGGAGCTTCAACCTCACGGGCGCATGGATTTAGGTCTCACACGTTGTTTCGGCTTTGCCTCCTCCCACCCTACCCGCGCAACCTCGTTGCGCCTAACTCCTTCACTTCGCACTTCGCTCTCGCCTACCACAGTGCCTGCTCTGCCTCATCATATCTCCCATCACTCCCGTACTACCCCGCACATGATCACCGCTTACCCCGCACGCCTCTCCGCAGCTTTGCCACTTCGTACTTCGTACTTGCGGTGGGGGAATGGGTATGGTAGTATCGCGCTATGCCAGAGAGAAGCATGAGCGTGGAGGAAGTGTTGCGAGAAACATTTGGCTTTGAGCAGCTGCGTCCCGGGCAGGAAGAAGTGGTGGCAGCGGTCATGGAGGGGAGAGATACGCTCGCGATCATGCCGACGGGTGGAGGGAAGTCGCTCTGTTATCAGTTACCGGCTCTGTGTAAGGAGGGACTGACCATTGTCGTATCGCCGCTCATCGCGCTGATGAAAGACCAAGTCGATGCGCTGCAAGGGAAGGGAGTACGTGCGGCGGCGGTCAATTCTTCGCTTGGGGCGGAGGAATACCGGCAGGTATTGCAAATGCTGAGGCGAGGTGAATTGAAGATACTCTACGTAGCACCGGAACGTTTTGCGCAGGAGGGATTTATGCGGACACTCGAGGAGCAGCAGATCAGCTTGATGGCGGTCGATGAGGCGCATTGTTTGAGTCAATGGGGACACGACTTTCGACCGGATTATCTGAGGCTGGGGCGGGTGCGAGTGGCACTCGGGAGTCCACCCATCGTGGCATTGACAGCCACGGCTACGGATGTCGTGCGCACGGACATCGTAGAGGCATTGCGTCTGCAAGAGCCCGCCGTTATCGTCCGGGGGTTTGCGCGTGCCAACCTCAATTTCGCGGTGACCCATTGCGACGGGAAGCGGGAGAAGTTGCGGAGAATACAGCAGGTGGTGGACAGGTGGAAGAAGGGGATCATTTACTGTTCGACACGCAAGAATGTGATGGCGGTGTTTGAACAGTTGAGCGTGGCGCAGGTGAATGCCGTGGCGTACCATGCGGGGATGACGGATGAGGAGAGGGAGTTTTCTCAAAATGCCTTTATTTCCGGGCGGGCAGATGTGGTGGTGGCGACGAATGCGTTCGGAATGGGCATCGACAGAGCGGATGTGCGCTTTGTGGTACATTACGAGGTGCCCGGCAGCGTAGAGGCATACTACCAAGAAGCCGGGCGGGCGGGGCGAGACGGGGAGGAGGCTCTCTGTGAGTTGCTCTTTAACCACGCCGACCTCAAAACGCAGGAGTTCTTCTTCGAGGGGAGTAATCCGAGCATCGCGCTCATTCGCTCGCTCTACAACATGCTCCTGCTACGATGCGGGGATAACAACACGGAGGTGCAGCTCACGACGGATGAGATGGCGCAACAGCTCGGGCGAGATGTCAACCCCATGGCTGTGGGGTCCGCGCTTTCTGTGCTCTTGCACGCCGGTGCGATTATGCGCTCGGATGTGCCGGGGAAGAATTTAAAAAGCACCCGCGTGGTAAATGCGGCTGTCCCCTTTAACAGCTTGAATATAGACGGGAAACGCCTCGATGAAAAGGCGCGGCGCGACCACCGAAAAATTGAAGCCATGACGAGCTACGCCTACAACACGGGCTGCCGACAGAAGTGGATTCTGGATTATTTCGGGGAAAGAGATACCGGTCCCTGTGGGCACTGCGACGTTTGCCGAGCGCATCCACCGGAGGATGCCCGCGAGATTCACGGAGAACAAGCGCAAACGGTGATTAAGGCACTGTCGGGAGTAGCGCGCTCCTGCGTCAGGAATCCGGACGGCTCGTGGAGAGCTCTGTACGGTCGCGGCAAAATCATGGCTATGTTGCACGGTTCCAAAAGTATACAGCTCACCACGCATCTCAAGAGACTCTCGACGCACGGTCTCTTGAGTGACATGAAGCAGCCGCATCTGAAAGCTCTCTTCAGCGCGATGCAGGAGGCGGGATACCTCGATTGCACCGGCGGCGATCGCCCTCTCATCCGTCTCTCGCCACGCGGTGAGGACGCCATGCGCGGCAAGATACCCATCGTGATGTCCACGAGTGGTTGGGTTGACGAGACGAACACCCCCGCGCCGCAAGCCAAGCAGGGCAGGCGCAAAGAGGAGTCGGCGGGGGACGTGCAAATCGGCAGGATGGACGAGGACTTATATACCAAACTGGCAGCCCTGCGTGCGGACCTCGCCCGCACGTACAAAGTACCCCCCTACCGCATCATGACGAACTTAACCCTGCGAGCCATCAGTTCTATTCGCCCGACAACAGAAGAGGGAGCTATGCGCATCAAGGGCATCGGTCAATGGACCCGTCAACATACCCTGCGTGACTTCCTCGACGTGATCTGCGACCATCTGGAAGAATAAAATAAAGCGCGAGATTTTTTCCGGGGCAGATGTGTTTCTCCAAGCGTGTTTTCCGCTTTGCCTCCTTCCAACTCCCCTGCGCAACCTCGTTGCGCCTAACTCCTTCACTTCGTACTTCGCTTGCCACACGTACCGACACCGCTTCACCACATCTCCCATTACTCCTGTACTTCCTCGCACACCACCGTTGCCCACCACGCACCTCTCTCCACAGCTTTGCTACTTCGTACTTCGAATTATCCTCGTACTTGATCACCCTCGCGTCTTCCTGCATCAAAGTCACCGCTCACCGCAAAGCTCATATTTTTCTTGGGACAGATCACACCTGTCCCAAGAAAATTTCTGAAAAACGCTGCGGTGCTAATCCCCATGCGGGTTGCGGACGCTCTGGGTACCAAGGGGGGCTTCAACCTTACGGGCGCATGGATTTATTCCCCTCGCATCGTTTAGGCTTTGCCCCCTTCCAAATCCCCTGCGCAACCCCGTTGCGCCTAACTCCTTCACTTCGTACTTCGTACCTCGTACTTAATCACCCCCGTTTCTTCCTGTCGCAAAGTCATCGCCCACCTCGAAGCTCATATTTTTCTTGGGACGGCTGTGGGGACAGATGTGGTTATTTTGGGCAGATGTGAATTTTATGGTTTGACAAGTGGGAAAAAGGGTGTACCATCTCCTCCGCGCGATAGGAAGCTTGCTTCATATTTTTTAGGAGATGGACACGGGAGACCGCCAGAGCATATTGTTCACGATGAAGATGGTCGTGGATCGAGCTGCGACGCTGT
Source organism: uncultured Akkermansia sp. (assembly GCA_964459715.1). Lineage (GTDB taxonomy): Bacteria > Verrucomicrobiota > Verrucomicrobiia > Verrucomicrobiales > Akkermansiaceae > Akkermansia. The sequence goes on along the minus strand of CAYWNS010000022.1, from coordinate 6,958 downwards.
TCGCGGCGCGGGGAGTGTGTAGAGTGACGGCGGTGCAGGGGCGCGTCTTGATGTACATGGAGACGCATCGGGAGCGACCGGTGACGCAGGGGGAGTTGGAGAGGTACATGGGCATCAGTCATGCCACGATGAAGGGAATTTTGGATCGCTTGGAAGCCAAGGGGTATATACGGACGGCGTTTGATAGTCGGGACGGGCGGGTGAAGAACGTGTACATCACGGAGACAATGGATAAGGACAAGGAACGGGTGCGAGAACTCTTACAGGCACTCGAGGAGCGAGTGATGGAAGGCATAAGCGCGCGGCAGCGGGAGGTGCTGCGCCATTGCATGCAAAAGATGTACGAAAACATTTCATAAACAACACTATGAATACGAGAAAGATATTGACAGGGATACTGGGAGTGGGGCTGGTACTCGCCGGGTTGAATGCCTGCAAGGGCAAGAAAGCCGGGCAGCAAGCCGCTCCCTCGGCAGCGGGGCAGATGGCACCGCTCACGGTGAGTGTGATGAAACTGCAGCAGCGGGATGTGGATGTGGATAGCACGTGGTTCGGACACTTGCGAGGTGTGGAAGAGGCGAATATTAAGCCGGAGGTGACCGGGAAACTTCTCCGGCAGATGTATTTGGATGGATCGCAGTGCAAAGAGGGAGAGGTACTCTTTGAGATTGACTCGGAGAGCTATCGCGCGGCACTTTCGCAGGCGGACGCGGCTGTGGCTGTGGCGCGGGCGAGTGTGGAGCAAGCGCGGGCGGCGGATGATCAGGCTGCCAAGGATGTGGAACGCTACAGCAAGCTCGTGGGAACCGGCTCCATTTCCGAAAAAAATTACACGGACGCGTTGCACGCGCGGAGGCGTTCGCAGGCGGCACTGGCAGTGGCGGTGGCGACGTGTCAGCAAGCGGAAGCGCAGCTCGAGACGGCGCGAATCAACCTGAAACGCTGCACCATACGCGCGCCCTTCACCGGGGTGGCATCCAAGGCGAATGTGTCGCGGGGAGACCTCATCACGGCAGGGGGAGCTACCCTCACGACCATGTCATCTATCGACCCCATCCGAGTGGATTTCGCCGTGCCCGGCAAACAGATTCTCGCCAAGCTACTCGCGCCGACCTACACGCCGGAGGCGGGGATGGTGTCACCCATCAAGGAATTCCGGGTGGTGCTGGAAGACGGCACCATCTATGAACACCCCGGGCGGGTGGTCGCGGTGGACAGCTATGTGAACAGTGCTACCGGCACGGTGAACTTTGTGGGGCACCTACCCAATCCGGAGCTCAAGTTACGCAGTGGTGCCGCTGTGCGCGTGAAAGCCAAGACCGGGGTAGAAAAGGGAGCCTACTTGGTACCCAGCCGCGCCTTGGTTTCTTCCATGAACCACCGGTTTATTTACGTAGTCGGCAAGGATGGGACGCCGTACGGGATAGATGTCCTGCCGGGGGAAGAGGTAACCCTAGAGATGCCGAATGGAGACGGCAAGAACGTACCGATGCTCATGCAGATCGTCACGGGGCGCATCAAGCCGCTGACCGACAGCCTACGCGAGTTGGGCTTTACGGAGCCGGGGGAGGTGCAGGTCATCGTGGAGGGCGGGCAGATGGCTGCCATCTACGCCCAAGCCAACATGGGGATGCGAGCTGCGGGGGCGAAGCAAGGCTTTGGGGTTGTGAACCCCCATCCCTTCATCTACACGCATCCGACATCCACGACCCCATCTGTTACAGCTAAGCCATAAGCTTTTACCATGAGTGCGTATTTCATTAAACACCCGGTGATAGCTACGGTGATAGCCGTAGTTACCACGCTGCTGGGAATCGTCTGCTACCTGAACCTACCCATTTCCCAGTACCCGGAAATTACTCCGCGCATCATCCAATTGCAAACGATGTTCCCGGGCGCGGATGCCCAAGCCGTCGCGGACTCTGTCGGTACCCCCTTGGAGCGTCAGGTGAACGGGGTGCAGCACATGGATTACATGACCTCCGTTTCGTCTAACAACGGCGTGTATAACCTCACGGTCGTGTTTGAGCCGAACTCCGACACGGACATGGACCAGATGCTGGTGAACATGCGCTACGGGCAGGCGCAGTCGCAGATGCCCGAGGAGGTGATGGACTCCGGGATAACGATACGGCAGCAGCCGGGGTTGCCGCTCATGCTCTATGGGTTGACCTCGCCGGACGGGAGCTACGATTCTGTGGATTTGGCAAACTACGCGCAGGTGAAGTTGGTGGATGAAATTAAGCGAGTGGAAGGAGTGGGAGAAGTGACGGTATACGGAGCCGGGCGTTACGCCATCCGCATCTGGCTGGACACGGTCAAGATGAGCCACTTCAATATCTCACTCGATGAGGTGCGTGCCGCTATCTCCAAGCAAAACATGACGAACCCGGGCGGCAAAATCGGTGCCGATCCCGTGCCCGACGGACAGGAAAAGACCATAACGGTGCGCACGCAGGGGCGGCTGTCCGATCCCCGGGAATTTGAGGAAATTATCGTGCGTCAGCAAGCCGACCAAATTGTCTACCTCAAGGACATTGCCACCGTTGAGCTCGGTTCGGAAAACTATTCTGCCACCGGGCGACGCAATGGGGAGGATGCCGCATCTGTCGTGGTATTCCAGTCCCCCGGTTCCAATGCCGTTGACACCGTAGATCGTGTGACGGAGCTTTTGAAGAAAAAGACAGCCACCATGCCGCAGGGGGTGAAGGGGTCTATGGCGTTGGACACGACCACCGCCGTGCGGTACTCGATCGATGAAATACGTCAAACCTTTTTGGAAGCCATCGTCCTAGTGGCACTGGTGGTTTATATTTTCCTGCAAAATTGGCGAGCCACTCTCATTCCGCTCATAGCGGTGCCCGTATCGCTCATTTCCACATTCTGCGTATTCCCCCTGCTGGGATTCACGCTCAACACCATCTCCCTGCTCGGCATGGTACTGGCTATCGGATTGGTGGTAGATGACGCGATCGTGGTGGTGGAAGCCGTGCAGCACCACATTGACAAGGGGATCAAACCGCGCGTGGCTGCTTTTGCCGCGATGCAGGAGGTGAGCGGACCGGTGCTCGCAATCGCGCTGGTACTGGCGGCTGTGTTCCTGCCTTCGCTCCTGCTGGAAGGGATTACCGGAACCCTCTTCAAGCAATTCGCGATCACCATCGCCATATCCATGTTGATTTCGGCGTTCAACGCGCTCACACTCTCCCCGGCACTCTGCGCGCTGTTACTCAAACCGAGCTCCGAAAGCAAGAGCATCTTTTCCCCGCTGCACCGCGTCTTCAATTGGTGCTACAACGGCACTGCCAACCTCTACACGCGTATCTGCGGCGGATTGGCGCGTAAGTTGATTATATCCATACCCTTGCTGTTGCTGTTTTGGGTGGCTATCAAGCCGGTGGCGGAGCGTGTGCCGGGGGCTTTCCTGCCGGATGAAGACCAAGGTTTCCTACTGGCGGCACTGGTGATGAAGCCGGAAACTTCGCTTCAGGTGGCGATGGAGCAAAACAAGAAGATGGAAGCCGCCCTCAATGACACGACTGTGGTGAAAAATATCACCTCCGTGGTAGGAATCAATATCCTGAACATGGTGCAAACCCCCGGTGCCTGCATCGCTTTCCTAGAGCTCAAGGACTGGAGCGAACGCCCGGAAACAGCACAGCAAATCCAGCGGCGTCTCACGGCGCGGGTGCAGGCGGCGGGACTCGATGGCACAGCTATGGTGCTGGTGCCACCGGCTATTCCGGGTGTGGGTACCTCCAACGGGGTGGTTATGGTGCTGACCGACTTGGAAGGGCAAGGCGTGCCTTTCCTCTATGAGCGTGTGAAGGAATTCGAAAAAGCGGCGCAGCAGCGTCCGGAAGTGGGGATTTGCATGGACATGATGATGGCGGATACGCCCCAGAAATACTTGGACCTCGATCGGGAAAAATGCCAATACTATAAGGTGGACATCAATGCCGCCAATGGGGTGCTTGCCGCTTACTACGGCTCCTCGTTCATCAACTTCTTTAACGCGTTCGGACAGCAGTGGCAGGTATACATCCAAGCGCAGGGCGCGGACCGCACCAATCTCGACCAGATGGACGGATTCTTCGTGACGAGTATGGATGGGCAGCGAGTACCGCTATCGGAGCTGGTAAGTGTGAGAGATATCGCCGACACGGAGTTCGTGATGCACCACCAAGGCTACAACGCCGCGAAACTCAACGTGATGCCCAAGCCCGGCTACTCGACACAGCAGCTCATGGACGCCATGGAGCAGGTATACGCCCAAACCATGGACCCCTCGAAGGTCGGTTTCGATTACCAAGATATGAGCTTTCAGGAGAACAAAGTGCGCAACAGCACCGGACTGGGCACCATCTTCACGATGTCCGGACTCTTCGCCTTCCTCATCCTCGTGGCTCTGTACGAAAAATGGCCGCTGCCGATTTCCGTGTTCATGACGGTGCCGATCGCCGTGTTGGGGGCATACACCGGTCTGTGGTTGTGGGGCTTGGAGCTCAATTTGTATGCGCAGGTGGGGCTGGTGATGCTCGTGGGTCTTGCCGCGAAGAACGCTATCCTCATCGTGGAGTTCGCGAATCTCGAGATGGAACGCGGGAAGCCTCTCATGGAAGCCACCCTAGCGGCGGCGCGTTTGAGACTGCGTCCCATACTCATGACCTCGCTGGCTTTCATCTTGGGCTGTATACCGCTGGTTCTTTCGAGTGGTTCCGGTGCTCTTGCCCGGAATTCGATCGGGGTAGTGGTGGTCATTGGGATGACCGTTGCCACAGTGGTCGGCGTGTTTTTGATTCCCTGTTCGTACGTATTTGTGATGCGGCTCTTCCGACTGAAGTTTAAGCTCAACGAGCTCAAGGAAGACCCGGATGAAGTGGAGGCGCGGCAATATCTGGCTGCCCACGGTAATGACGACAACTAAAGAAACGGCTTGCATCTTTTAACTCGAAAAGGTATGATAGCGACGTCTATGAAGAAACTCACGACATCAGCTCTGCTCACGGCAATCTCCCTTACCGCAGCATCTTGTTCGTTTGGTCCGATTTGGCATAAGCCCGAAATGGAAGTCCCGGAGGCGTTCCGAGGCAGCAGTTTCGGCAGCGGAAACATGGCGGACCTTCCGTGGCAGTCGGTCTTGCATGATGACAATCTCAATGACCTGTTGACCGATGTTTTTAACGCCAATCGCAATCTTATCGCCCTCCGGCATAATGTGAATGCCGCTTGGCATTATGTGACGGTGGCGCGCGCCCCGCTCTTCCCGTGGGCGGGCTACAGTGCTTCAACTTCCAAGGGGATGAATCAACAGGGGGGCGCGGCTGTCGCTCAAACAGGCGGCGTGACGACGAACCCCGGCTCCGCCTCGCTTTCCGCTTCTTGGGAACTCGACCTTTGGGGTAAGACGCGCAAAGGTGTGGAAAGTTCCACTGCTACGGCACAGGCAACACAGGAAGAGCTCAACAACCTGCGTGTTTCTCTGTTGCGACAGGTGGCGTGCGGTTACCTTCAATTGCTGATGCTGGATGAGCAACTACGTATTGCGCGTGATTCCGTGGAGAGCTACCGGGAATCGCTCAAGCTTTTCCAAGATCAGCTCGACGCCGGTGTGGCGGACAAACTCCAGACGGCTTCGGCACAGGCGGCTCTCTCGGCGGCTGAGGCGGAAATACCTGCCCTGCAGATGCAGATCGCGGAGCTCGAGAACACGCTTAGCGTACTGGCGGGGCGCACTCCGGGTCATATCATCCGCAGCGGTAGCAGCCTCTCATCTTTTGCCAATGCGAGCAGGGTAGCGGCGGGGATTCCCGCCGATGTGTTGGCACGCCGTCCCGATATCCGCGCCAAGGAACAGGAGTTACGTGCTGCCAATGCCGACATCGGGGTTGCTATCGCCAACTACTTCCCCTCCATCAGCCTCACAACCACTGCCGGTTACGCTTCTGCTGACCTGCGGCACGACATCATTTCTCACCGTTCCGGTTGGGGCATAGGTGCTTCCCTCACGGGTCCCATTTTCCAAGGTGGGCAACTCCGTGCTACGACTCGTGCTAAGCGGGAAGCATTCTTAGCTGCCAAGGCAAACTACGAACAAACTGTGCTCAATGCCATGGCGGAAATTTCCACCACGCTCATTAATCGTGAAAAACTTGTGGAAGCCATGAGCATGCAGGAACAGGCCATCCAAGCTTACAGCGAGAGCGTAAAGCTCTCTAGGGCTCGCTACAAGGAAGGTGAGGCTGCGTATTACGAGGTTTTGCAAGCTCAACTCCTGCTTTTCCCGGCGCAGAAGCAACTTGCCGCTTATCGCTACCAATACGCTGCCTGCGTACCCACCCTCTACACCCAGCTCGGCGGTGGCTGGAGATAAGCCGCGAACTCTCTGTAGCAATTATTCGCCACACCCGCTTACCGCAAGCACGAAGTGCTTAGGTTAGGCGCAGTGCGAATCTGTCCCAAATAAATTAAACACTCAGAGTAGAGCGATGACTTCGTCGCGTGGCAACACGGGGCAATCGCCAAGTACGAAGTACGAGGTACGAAGTACGAAGTAGAAATTAGGCGCAACTCCGTTGCGCGGGGTTTGGAGGCAAAGCCGAAACGATGCGTGGGGGATAAATCCATGCACCCGTGAGGATGAAGCCCCCTTGGTACGCGGAGCGTCTGAAACCCGCATGGGGATTAGCTTTGTGGCGTTTTTCGAAAATTTTATTGGGACAGATGTGGGTGCGGTAGAGTTGCGCAGGGGGATTCCACCACGCCCCTCATCCCCGCACATCACCATCGCCTACCCCATCCGCCACTCCCCGGCTTTGCCACTTCGTACTTCGTACCTCGTACTTCATATTCATTCTTTCACGCCGTGTTCTTCGAGGAGCTTTACAAGCTCTTTATTCTTCATCTCGCGGGCGATCTGCAGAGCGGTCTTACCGTCTTTATTCTTCACATCTGTTTT
>CAYWNS010000021.1:0-23928 GCA_964459715.1 uncultured Akkermansia sp. | reverse complement strand
ACGTATTGCCAACACGTAGCCCCGAGCATCAACGACCAACGAATTGATCAATGTACTTGTCCCCACCACTTCCTGCCACTCCCTCCTTCCCCAGCTTTGCTACTTCGTACTTTGCACCTCGTATTTCAAATTCCCCCGCGTTTTCCTGTCGCAGGGTTATCGCCCATCACTCAATCTTTCATTTTATCGGCAGAGGTGTGGGTTCGGATGAGCTGCGGTTATCTTCCCCTGTCCTCCGGGAAGTTACGGAAGCCGAGGGGGAGGGGGGAGTGTTTTTCGAGGAGAGAGCGGTCGTAGCGGCGAGTGGGTGGGGCGAGGTGCCCTAGAGTGTGCTCGGTGCGGAAGAAAAACTGGAGGTAGTAGGTACCGGAATATCCGTTTTCAGCGGCTTCGCGGATCATCTGCAAGATATCCGCCTCATCCAACAGGGCGGGATGCACGGTTGTGCGTACCTCATGCGGCAGTTTGTACTGCAACAGCAGGGAAAGTGCCTTGCGGAACCTATCGTAGAGCATCGAGCCGTCCGGGAGCTTCCACTCCCGTTCCCTAGGCACTTTGTGGTCTAGAGCCACGTAATCAATGAGGTGGTTTTGGAGGAGCGGGCGCAGCACTGTGGGGTTACTCCCGTTTGTGTCAATTTTGATGAGATAGCCCAAATCCTTGATCTGCGCGCAAAGCTCGTCAATGTGGGGCACCAAGGTGGCTTCGCCGCCGGAGAGGACAACGGCATCCAAAAAGCAACGCCGCTCCCGGAGGAAAGAGATTTCATCGACCTCACCCCGGTAATGCGAGAGAGCCAAGTCGGGGTTGTAGCAGTACGGGCATCGCAGGTTACACCCATTGTACCAAAAGATACAGGCCGCCTTCTTGGGGTAGTCCAAGAAAGTGAGCGGTGTAATGTCCGCCGGATGCACCATGGCATTGTGCCTCACCCTCCCTCCGAAAGGAACGCTACGCGCCTACGATACAAGCCAACAGGACGCACGACCGCCGCGCAAATCACGCCCCCGCCCAGGCAATGGACGTAACCCTGTAGCAGGCACGCTGTGCCGCATTCACGGCACACCACCTTCGAAGCTCCTCAGAGCGGAGGGGATGGGGGTTACTTCAGAATTGCGTCACCGCAGCAACCACAGGGCTCGACGAAGTGCTCGCGCTCTTCAAATTCGCCCTGCTTCCCGGCATTGAAAGTCTCCACCGGGCGATGGTACCCCATCACACGGGTGTAGACGGTGCACTTGGAGCGCTCGTCCTCGTGCTCTGCCAAAATCTGCTCATCGGTTTTCACAACGGCTTTAATTTCATCGTCTGTCATAATATGATACAGGTTGAGTTGATAAGAAAGGGTATTCAGAAGAGGGGGAGTTCGGGTTGTTCCTCGGCACGGACTTTCGCGATGAGTTCCTCATCACAAATCGGGCAGTAATCGTGGCGTCCCTTGAGGTATCCATGTTTGTCGCATACCGAGAAGAGGGGTGTTACCGTGATGTAGGGCATCTTAAAGTTGGTAAGTACCTTGCGCACGATGTCGCGGCACGCCTCAGGCGATGAAATCGCCTCATTCATGTACATGTGGAAAACGGTGCCACCGGTGTAACAGCACTGGAGTTTATCCTGCATGCGCAGAGCTTGGAAGAGGTCCTGCGTATAGTTGGCAGGCAACTGGGAGCTGTTGGTGTAGTAGCGATGCCCCGGTGACCCGGCTTGGATAATATCCGGAAAACGCTTCCCGTCCTCACGCGCGAAGCGGTGCGTTGTCCCCTCCGCCGGTGTGGCTTCGAGGTTGTAGAGATTACCAGTTTCCGCTTGGTAGCCACGGATGCGCTCGCGCATGAAGTGCAACACGTCCTCCGCGAAAGCAATGCCCTCCGGAGTGGCGGTATTCATGGTATCGCCGGAAAAGTTGCGGAGCATTTCATTGACACCGTTGAGTCCGATGGTGGAGAAGTGGTTGCGCAGATGCGGCAGGTATCGCTTGGTGTAAGGGTAAAGTCCACGCTCGTAGAGAGTATTGATGAAGACGCGTTTCTTTTCGAGTGTGCTCTTCGCCAAGTCCATGAGCTCCGCCAACTTGCTGTATAGTAAATTTTTGTTCCCCTTGTACAGGTAGCCCAAGCGAGCCATGTTGATGGTGACCACGCCGATCGAACCCGTCATCTCCGCAGAGCCAAACAACCCACCGCCGCGCTTCAGCAGCTCCCGCAAATCGAGTTGCAAGCGACAGCACATGGACCGCACGGCATCCGGTTTATACGCTTCTTCATCTATCACCTTATTCCCGTTCTCATCGATCTTATACTGGGAGCCGATGAAGTTCTGGAAATACGAAGAGCCGATCTTGGCGGCGTTGGCAAAGAGCAGCGGCACGTTCTCACCTTCCCAATCAAAGTCTTCCGTGATATTGACGGTGGGAATGGGGAAAGTAAAGGGTTGCCCCGTACTGTCACCTTCCGTCAGTACTTCGTAAAACGCCCGCTGAATAACATTCATTTCGGGCTGGAAATGCTTATAGGTCATGCCGGTCAAGGAGTCTGCACCGCGCTCCTTGGCGAGAGCCGCAAGTTTTTTATCGCGCAAATTCTCGAAGAGATGCGCTCCGCCGGAAAAAGGCGGCTGATCCCGCAGATCGCGCGGCACCGTCCAGTCGATTGTCACATTGGTAAAAGGACTCTGCCCCCAGCGTGAAGGAACATTCAGGTTATAAACGAAGCTACGCAGAGCTTTTTTGACCTCCGTGTAGGGTAGTTGGTCGCGGAAAAGATAAGGCGAAAGGTACGTATCGAACGAGCTGAATGCCTGAGCCCCCGCCCACTCACTCTGTAGAATCCCCAAGAAGTTTGCCATCTGCCCCAAGGCTTCGCGAAAATGGCGAGGTGGGCGACTGTTCACGCGGCTGCGCACGCCGTTGAAACCTTCACTTAGGAGGTTACGCAGACTCCAACCCGCGCAGTAGCCCGTCAGACAGTCCAAATCGTGGATGTGGTAGTCGCCGTTGCGGTGGGCGGCACTTTCCTCCGGGGAATACACCTGATCGAGCCAGTAGTTGGCAATGACCTTGCCGGCGGTGTTGTTTACGAGACCCGCGTTGGAGTAGGTCGTGTTGGAATTGGCTTTGATGCGCCAGTCGATGTTGCCGATGTATTCTTCGATGGCTTGTTTGCAATCCACCCACGTATTCCCTTGGTACACACCGGCTATTTGCTCGCGCTGCAGCTTGTGCAAAAAGCGGTACTTGATGAAGTTGCGCGCCGTTTCGTACGCCCCAAGTTTCATCAACTCGGACTCTATGAGGTCCTGTACCTTCTCTACCGGGATGTATTCTTCCCCCTTGATCGCATCGAGTACATTTGTGTACACCAGCGGATTGTACTCCTCCTGCGAAGAGTGAAACGCTTTCTCTATAGCCTGCTGTATCTTGTAGGCTTCAAACCTTTCCCGCTTCCCATTGCGTTTGATGATTTGCTGGGGCATGTTCCTATGAGAGAGTATTTGTGTTCATATTCCTGCCGCCGAGAGCTCCTACCACCCGCACCTCTTCTCTACCCCACTCCCCCCTACCCGGCGCACCAAGTTTATCATATTCTCCGCTCCCCTGGCAAGTTTTTTTTATTGTTATTTTAGAGGTATACCCAAAATAAACTACAAAATTTTGCAAAACACCGCTTTATGTTGTGCCCTACCTTTACAGCACGCGAGATGACCGAAACACCGAGGAGACACATAGGAGAGCACACCTGTCCCGAGAAAACACGTGGAGCCGCGCATACACCGCTCCCTAGCTCCACATATTCCGCCCCCCTCCTGCTTCGTGCCTTTTGTCCGAAGCGATTTTTCCCGAGTCAGTTGCGTGTACCGAGTGTAGAAGGGTCAATCATCGGCGACGGAGATAGCGTCACCCGGAGGGACGGACTCATCGTCGGACGCGGGAGTGGCACGTGGTATAGGAATGGCATCCGGGGCGGGCTCGACAACGATGTTGCGATACTTCAGGAAGCCGGTACCTGCCGGGATGAGGTGACCGAGAATGACGTTCTCCTTGAAGCCCTCAAGGTAATCGGTTTTGCCGAGGGTGGCGGCTTCAGTGAGCACCCGTGTGGTATCTTGGAAGGAAGCAGCGGAGATGAAAGAATCCGTTTTGAGCGAGGCTTTGGTAATGCCGAGAAGGACGGGTTCGTACTGCGCCGAGCGTCCATTCATAGCAACCGTTTCGTTGTTGATGCGCGTGAACGCCGAGCGATCTATCTCATCACCCCAAAGGAGACCGGTGTCGCCGGGGTCCTTGACACGTACCTTGCGGAGCATCTGAGACACAATGATTTCAACATGCTTATCGTTAATTTCCACACCTTGGACGCGGTACACCTGCTGCACCTTGTTGACGAGGTGCTCTTGCAGGGCTTCCTTACCACAAATGCGCAGGATTTCATCGGACGCCTCGGAGCCGTCGGAAAGAGGTTCTCCGGCACGCACATAGTCCCCATCATGCACAATAATGTGACGGTCCATGGGGACGAGGTGCTTATAGGAGATCACGGCGTCGTTTTCATCCTTCTCGGAAAGTCTCGTGCTGCGTCTACGACTTTTCGCTGCGGCGTCGCGGGCAGCGACATCGCGGTATACCGTCACCACTTTCTTACCGCGTATCATCGCATCATCAATGGCAACAATCCCGTCAATTTCGGCGAGTACACAGGTATCCTTCGGACGACGAGCCTCAAAGAGCTCTGCCACACGCGGCAAACCACCCGTAATATCATTCGTCTTCTGAATCTTGCGGGGAGTCTTCGCCACCTGCGTACCCGGGGAAATAGTTTGGTTATTTGACACGGCCAAGTACGCCCCGGTGGGAATGGAATAAATGCGGGGTCTGTCTGCGGCACCTTCTCCGGTATGCACAATGACGCGCGGAGCGAGGTCCTGCCGGTGGTCAATAATGACCGTGGTACCCTTACCGGACTCGGTGTGACCGGCTTCCGTACGGCAAGTGATTCCCTCGATGATGTCCTCAAACTCCACCGTGCCACCGACTTCAGAGATGACGGGGATAGCGAAGGGGTCCCACTCGGCAATGACTGTTTTCTCTTCGATTTCCTGACCATCCTTCACGTGCAGCACAGCCCCCATAGCCAGTTGGTAGGCTTCCTGCTCCTTGCCTTCCTCATCGTATATTTTCACACTACCGTTTTTGCAGAGGACAACATTGTTGCCGTTCTCATCCTCCACACACCGGTCACGCAAGTTCTCATCGTAAATGACGCGCCCGGCGGATTTGGAAACGAACTCGGGGCGATTGGTGGTAGCGGTAGCGGTACCGCCGACGTGGAAAGTACGCATGGTAAGCTGCGTACCGGGCTCACCGATCGATTGGGCCGCGATAATGCCGACAGCTTCACCGACCTTAACAGCTTTTCCCGTAGCCAAATTGAGACCGTAGCATTTAGCGCAGCAGCCCTTATCCAATTCACACGTAAGGACAGAGCGCACCCGCACTTTCTCGATCCCTACCTTTTCTATCTGCTTGGCAATGTCATCCGTGATGATTTCATTCTTTGCCACAATGACCCCTCTGGTCGTGGGATCGATGATTTCATCACACGCAACACGCCCATAGATGCGCGAGGAAAGCGAGGCTACTTCGTCTTCCCCGTCGTAGATGGCAGTCATGAAGATACCTTGATGCGTACCGCAGTCCTCATCGCGCACAATCACATCTTGCGCAACATCGACGAGCTTACGGGTCATATATCCCGAATCAGCGGTTTTGAGTGCGGTATCCGCCAAACCTTTACGAGCACCGTGCGTCGAGATGAAATACTCTAAGACGGAAAGACCTTCGCGGAAGTTGGCGGTGATGGGGCGTTCGATAATTTCGCCGGAGGGTTTCGCCATGAGACCGCGCATCCCGGAAAGCTGTTTAATTTGGGCTTTATTGCCGCGCGCCCCGGAGTCCACCATCATGAAGAGCGGGTTCGCGACAGCGGAACCGTCATTGTACTCCAACTTGGTGTAGAGCTCCTTCTGGATGGCATCGGTCGTCGATGACCAGATGTTAACTACTTTTTCATAGCGTTCACCATTGGTAATAAGACCTTCCTCATACTGCTCCGCCACCTTGTTCACTTCATCGTACGCAGCGGCAATCAACTCATCCTTACTTTCCGGCTCCACCATGTCCACAATCCCAATCGAGCAGCCGGAGCGCGTCGCCTCCTTGTACCCGAGCGATTTGAGCGCATCCAACGTCTCGACCGTACGCCTCTGCCCGCAGGTTTGGTAACACCTCCAGATAATTTCGCCGAGTTGTTTTTTCCCGACATTTCGGTTGATATAGCCTATCTCGTTGGGCCATATTTCGTTGAAACGGACGCGACCGGCAGTAGTAACTATCGTCTTTTTGTTGACATTTTCCTGATTGAAGGAGAGACGGTCGAAGTCCTCGCCGGTCTTGCCGTAATCCGGGTTCTTGAGACGTATCCACTCGTGGTAACCAATTTTCCGGGAAGCAATGGCGAACTCCACCTCAGAAATGGACTCAAACAGGGGCAGCAGATGCTGGTTATCTTGATTCTCCTTCACTATCTTCGCACGGGTGTGCGTGAGGTAGTAAGCTCCCAAAATGATGTCCTGCGTAGGCGTCGATATCGGCTTACCGGATGCGGGTGAAAAGATGTTATTGGGGGCAAGCATGAGCAGACGAGCCTCCAACTGCGCTTCCACAGAGAGGGGAACGTGCACGGCCATCTGGTCACCATCGAAGTCGGCGTTATAACCGGTGCAGACGAGCGGGTGCAAACGGATAGCGGAACCCTCGATGAGGACAGGTTCAAATGCCTGAATGGAAAGACGGTGAAGAGTCGGGGCACGGTTCAGGAAGACGGGGTGTCCCTTGGTCACTTCTTCCAAAATATCCCACACGACGGGCTCTTTGCGATCGATCATCTTCTTGGCAGAGCGAACGGTATGCACATAGCCGAGCTCCTTGAGGCGGTGAATGATGAAGGGCTCAAAAAGCGTGAGGGCCATCTTCTTGGGCAAACCACACTGGTTCATCCGGAGGTTGGGTCCGATCACAATGACGGAACGTCCGGAATAATCCACGCGCTTACCGAGCAAATTCTGACGGAAGCGACCGCTCTTCCCTTTGAGCATGTCCGAGAGCGACTTGAGGGGACGATTCCCTGCCCCGGTAACGTGACGTCCGTGACGTCCGTTATCAAAGAGCGCATCGACAGCCTCCTGCAGCATGCGCATCTCATTCCGGCGGATGATCTCCGGAGTTTGCAGGGACTCGAGCTCCTTGAGGCGGTTGTTGCGGTTAATCACACGACGGTAGAGGTCATTGAGATCACTGGTAGCAAAGCGACCGCCGGGCAAGGGAACGAGGGGGCGGAGGTCCGGCGGAATAACCGGGAGTACTGTCAGCACCATCCACTCCGGGTGGCTACCGCTACTCAGGAAACCCTGTGCCAGTTGTAGACGCTTGGCAATTTTTCGCTTATTCTGCTTCGAGTTGGTCTTCTCCATCTCGTGACGCAGTTGATCGATGAGGGCTCCCAAATCTATAGTTTGCAAGAGGTGTTGAATGGCAACAGCACCCATCTCTGCCACCGGGGCGTCTTCCCCGTAGTCCTCCTGTATTCTGTCATACTCCTCCTCACTGATAATTTGCCCGCGCTCATAACCATTGGCTCCGCGCGGGTCTGTCACGATGTAGTCCTCGTAGTAAATGATGCGTTCCAAGTCCTTAGCGGTGAGATCGAGCATGAGCCCGATGCGGCTGGGCATACACTTGTAAAACCAGATATGCGTGACAGGAACGACGAGGTTGATATGCCCCATGCGCTCGCGGCGGACACGAGAAGAAGTCACCTCCACCCCACAGCGGTCGCAAATCACGCCTTTGTTTTTTGCGCGCTTGTAACGACCGCAAGAGCACTCCATATCGCGCGTAGGCCCGAAGATTCGCTCGCAAAAGAGCCCGCCGCGTTCGGGTTTGAAGGTTCGATAATTGATCGTTTCGGGGTTTTTGACTTCGCCACTGGACCATCTTTGGATGTCCTCAGGACCGGCAACAGTAATACAGACCTGATCGAAGTTCTTGGGTCTCTCAGAATTAAAATCGGCTTGTGACATAAGAAAAAGGCTGAAAGGTTAGCAGCAGAAAGGAAACTCATTGATCGGAATCATCCTCATCGGTACGGAGATCAAGGGCACCGGGAGGATCCAAATCCGAATCATCGAGCCGTATCTCTATCATGTTTTCATAGTTCTGCACATCTTTTTGGATTTCGTCCTCATCGGCGACATCCGCAAGCACTTGGAAGACATCTACCTGCTGATCGGCATTGTCATCTTTCTTCTTCTCCATCGGTCGCACATTCAAACCGAGTGCTTGCATCTCCTTGATCAACACATTGAACGACTCAGGTGTGCCAGCCGCCAGCGAATTGTCTCCGCGCACAATATCTTCATAGATACGCGTACGCCCTTGAACATCATCTGACTTGACGGTCAAAAGCTCCTGCAGAGTGTAGGCGGCACCGTAGGCTTCCATAGCCCACACCTCCATCTCTCCGAAGCGCTGTCCGCCGTGTTGAGCCTTGCCACCCAGCGGCTGCTGCGTGACGAGCGAGTAGGTACCCACAGCGCGGGCGTGCACTTTATCGGCAACGAGGTGGTTCAGCTTAAGCATATAGGTGTAACCTACCACAACGGGGTAATGAAAATACTCACCGGTGAGACCATCGATGAGGCGGCTCTTCCCTGCCACCGTGCCGTCCTTGCCATCTCCCACCCATGTGAAGCCCGGTTTTTGTTTGGCTTGGCTCATGTAATCCCATATTTTGGCTTCATCGATGCCGTCAAATACCGGAGTCGCAACGCGGAAACCTAAGGCCTTGGCGGCAACTCCTAAGTGTGCCTCCAGCACCTGCCCCACATTCATACGCGAGGGCACACCGAGTGGGTTGAGAATGATGTCCACCGGAGTACCATCCTCTAGGTACGGCATATCCTCGACAGGGAGAACACGCGAGCAAACACCCTTGTTGCCGTGACGCCCTGCCATCTTGTCTCCGACTCCGAGTTTACGCTTGGTGGCGATGTAGACTTTCACCTCTGTAACAACACCGGGGTCCATTTCAGCACCGGCTTCGATTTGGTCGAGGCGGTGCTCTCGTTCCTCATCGATGTCGCGGAAACGGGGTTCAAACGCATTGACGATTTCAAAGATTTGGTTCCGCACAGGGCTGTCGTTCATCTCGATTTGGTCGTGGTGCTCGGCAAGATTATGCAGCAATGTTTTGGTAATCTTGCGATTTGCCGGTACCAGTACTTCACCCGTGCCGACACGTGTTATCTCCAAGGGAATCTTTTCACCGAGGAGTCGATCTGAAAGCCGTCTGGTCAAGGAGTCTACCAGATCTTTCTTATTGCGTGCGTATTCATCGTCCACGCGCTTTCTCTGTTTCTGCATCTCCTTCTCTGAATCGAGCTCCGGGGAACCGGGAGCGGCAGACCGTACGATGCGTACATCCATCACCACACCGGTGGTGCCGGGCGGAACTCGCAGGGACGTGTCTTTCACATCGGCAGCTTTCTCTCCGAATATGGCACGCAGGAGACGCTCCTCGGGGGCAAGGTCTGTCTCACTCTTCGGGCTGATTTTGCCGACCAATATATCGCCGGGTCGCACCTCTGCCCCGATGCGCACTACTCCATCGCTCCCGAGATTTTTGAGTGCTTCATCGCCGACATTGGGGATGTCTCGCGTGATCTCCTCGGGTCCAAGTTTCGTATCACGGGCTTTTTCCTCAAACTCTTCGATGTGGATGGATGTGTAGGCATCCTCCTGCACCAAGCGTTCCGAAATAATGATGGCATCCTCGAAGTTGTAACCGTACCACGACATGTAAGCGACCAAAACATTGCGCCCGAGAGCAAGCTCACCGCCATCCGTACAGGGACCGTCAGCAATAACATCTCCCGCTTTCACCTTATCCCCGCGCGTGACAATGGGCCGCTGGTTAATGCAAGTAGACGCATTGGAGCGCATAAATTTGCGCAATTGGTAAACATAAATGCCTTTGTCGGGGTCTGTCTTGACGCTTTCCGGTTCACTCAGCCAACGCTGAGGTGCCACCGGCAATGCCCCGTCCTTCGTCGTTACAATAAACTCCGCCGTGGCAGACGCAACGATACCCGGACCGGCAGCCACTACCACAGCACCGCTATCGCGGGCGCATTTCGCCTCAATTCCCGTACCGACGAGCGGAGCTTGGCTCACCATGAGCGGCACACCCTGCCGCTGCATATTCGCTCCCATTAGGGCGCGGTTGGCGTCATCATGCTCCAAGAAAGGGATGAGACCGGCGGCAATGGAGATGATCTGCTTGGGCGAAACATCCATGTACTCCACGCGGCGGGGATCGACTTCGATGAATTCACCGTGTTCGCGGGCTGTCACGCGCGGACGGACAAAGTGCCCCCGCCCGTTATCATGGTCGATGGGATTATTTGCTTGGGCGATGAGATGGTATTCTTCCTTATCGGCAGAGAGGTATTCGACCTCATTCGTGACCACGACCTCCACGTCTGTGACCTCGCCCTTTCTGTTTTTCTTTTCAATGGTCTTAACCTTACGGAAAGGCGTTTCAATGAAACCGTACTCATTGATGCGAGCGTAGGTACACAGCGAATTGATGAGACCGATGTTGGGTCCCTCCGGGGTTTCAATCGGGCAGATACGACCGTAGTGGGAAGGATGCACATCACGCACCTCGAACCCGGCGCGATCTCGGTTCAAACCACCGGGTCCCAAAGCCGAGAGTCGTCGCTTGTGGGTGAGTTCCGCAAGCGGATTTATCTGGTCCATGAACTGGGAAAGCTGACTACGCCCAAAAAAGTCGCGTATAACCGCACTGAGGGCTTTGGGATTGATCAGCTTGCTGGGGGTGATAACAGGAGTATCTTTCTTCTCCTTTTCCTCTCGGTGCTTCTTATCCTCCTGGTGCTTCTTTTCCTCTTGGCGTGAGAAATCGCAAAGGGTCATGCGTTCCTTGACCAATCTTTCCGTGCGCGCGAAACCAATGCGGCATTGGTTTGCCAGAAGTTCACCTACAGCCCGCACACGCCGATTGCCCAAGTGGTCGATGTCATCCACCACTCCCTCTCCGTGCTTGAGACGCAGCAAGTGCTTCAAGGCGGTCAAAAAGTCAATCGGTTGGACAAGTCGTTCGTCTTCCGGCACATCCAAACCGAGTTTCTGATTAAGTTTATAGCGACCGACACGCGTGAGATCATAGCGTCTTTCATCGCGGAAGAGTCGGTCGAGAGAGGTAGCGGCCTGTTGAACGGAGGAGGGGTCGCCCGGACGAAACTTACGGAGTATCTCCTTGAGGGCACTTTCGCGGTCGTATGAAAGGTCCTTCTTGAGTGTCTTAATAAGCAGTTCATCCTCACGCTGGTCTATGACCTCTATCGTCGTGATCCCCAACTCGTACATACGGCGAATCGTAGCGAGACTGAGGGGCTCGTACGCTTTGGCAATGATCGATGCCGGACGCTCGGACCCTTCCTCTTTGTACTTGACATCTTCAAAGGGGACAAGATACTCCAGTTCATCGCCGCTCACATCAGCTATCTGTAGTTCTTGGATAGTGTAAAACTGCTCGACGATCGAACGGTCTGTCTCATACCCCAAGTAACGTAGAAACGTCGTTGCCAAAAACTTGCGGCGACGGCGACGGCGGTCCAAGTACACGTACATCAAATCATTCGTGTCGAACTGCACCTCCAGCCAAGAGCCACGATCAGGGATGATACGGAAAGAATAGAGTTCTTTTCCATTGGCGTGACGGGTTTTTTCGTAGCATATCCCGGGGGAGCGGTGAAGCTGGGCAACGACAACACGCTCAGCACCGTTGATGACGAAGGTTCCTCGGTCCGTAATCATGGGAATCTCTCCCATGTATACGTCCTCTTCAGTGGTATAATCGTTGCACTTGAGCCGGAAGTGAACATAGAGAGAAGCACTGTATGTTTCACCGCAACGAATCGCAACATACTCCGTCGTCTTCGGCGGAGAAACATCGTAAGAAACAAACTCTAGCTTGACCTGTGAATCATAGCTCTCTATCGGGAAATGCTCGGTCAAAACAGCCTGCAAACCCATCTTGAGACGGCTCCCCGCAGGCGTAAAGCGTTGCAGGAATTCTTCGTATGACTTAGTTTGTATCTCAATAAGATTTGGCGGCTGAATAACTTCAGTGATTTTTCCGAAACTGATACGCTCTTGTTTGGGCTTTGACATGGAGTGAGCAGGAATGTGGTTTTGCACTCGGTACCTGAGTGCAGGTCGGTTCTGGTTCGTAAAACCGACCCAGAACACGTAAGCGGGCGCAGACGCGCACCGGGTCGATTTTAGGTAAGAGGTTAAGGGTTAAACGGCACGAGAGTCAAGCCGGGAGGCACGCCCATCGTAAACAGGAAACGCAGGGGAGGAGGCACTCCCCCCCTGCCCTCGCAAAACGAGACGAGTTACTTGATGGTAACCTTCGCACCGGCTTTTTCGAGTTCTGCCTTCGCTTTGTCGGCATCCTCTTTCGAGGCACCCTCCAAAACGAGAGCCGGAGCACTCTCAACAAGCTTCTTGGCGTCGGCCAAACCTAAGCCGGACTTCACAACTCGCACTGCCTTAATGACGGCAATCTTGTTGGCACCGGCTTCTGTCAGCTCAACGTCAAACTCGGTCTTTTCTTCAACAGGCTCGGCAGCAGCAGCAGTCCCAGAGGCTACCACAGCAGTAGGCGCGGCAGCAGAAACTCCCCACTTCTCTTCGAGCAACTTGACGAGCTCTGCAACCTCGATGATCTTGAGCTGGTCAATTTCTTCAGCGATCGTTTTTATATCAGGCATAGTATTGTATCGGTTTGATTGGTTCTTGTCGCGGATGGGGGCTCCCCACCCATTTCAGTTCTCACCGGCCGGAGAGCCGACAGAGAACCCTCTCATTCAGGCAGTGTGTGGCAATACCACGCCACCGCCATCCCTTCAAGTCTTTTTTCAGGTCGTCGCAGGTTCCGTCGCTTCTTCTTCTTTTTGGTGTTTATCGACATACGCCTGAAGGACGCGTGCCAGCGCAGCACCCGGAGCATTGAGGGTTCCGAGCAACGTGGCGAGCAGCACCTCGCGACTCGGCAAGTCTCCGAGTGCACGTAGCCTGTCCGGTGTCAACTGCGCCCCATCGAGTATCCCCGCCTTGTACTCCGCCTTTTTCGAACTCTTGGCAAAAGCATTGATGACGCGTGCGGCGGCACAGATGTCGCTCTGCCCGGTCACGTAAGCCGTCTGTCCCTTGAGAGCCTCGGATATATCCGGCAACCCGGCTTGCGCCAATGCTTTCGTCATATACGAATTTTTAGCGACTGTACATTTAGCTCCATCGGCAGCCAAAGAAGCTCGCAGCGCGGTGAACTCGGGCACAGACACTCCCGTGTAATCGATGACGATGAGGAACGGTGAGCTGTTCACCTTAGCGAGCAATCCGCTGATGATGGTCTCCTTATCGACATTCACTTTTTTTTCTGTACTCATAGTGTATCAAAGTTTCAGTTTTCTCAGAACTTGGAGTATTCTGTGGGAGCGAGCGCAATGCCCGGATTCATCGAGCAGCTCACAGTGGCAGCCGATATGTAGGCTCCCTTTGCCGCCGCAGGTCGTGCCTTCACCACCGATGCTATGAGCGAACGCAGATTCTCCGTCAATTGCTCCGCTGTGAATGACAGCTTGCCGACCGCCGCTGAGATGTTGGCGTTCTTGTCTACTTTGTAATCGACTCGCCCGGCCTTCACCTCGCGCACAGCCTTTGCCGGGTCATCGGTTACGGTCCCTGTCCTCGGGTTGGGCATCAACCCGCGCGGTCCAAGCACCCGCGCGATCTTTCGCACCTGAGCCATGGCATCCGGGGTGGCAATGGCACTATCGAACGCGAGATAACCTCCCTGCACTTCTTTGATGAGCTCCTCCAAACCAACTTTCTCGGCTCCGGCATCAAGTGCCGCTTGGGCGGCTTCCCCTTGAGCAAAGACAATAACGCGCACCTTCTTACCGGTTCCGTGCGGAAGCGCAACCGAACCACGTACCATCTGGTCTGACTTGCGCGGATCTACTGTAAGATGAAATGATACAGTAACGGTAGGATCAAACTTAGGAGCGGGGAAACTCTTCATGAGCTCCACAGCCTCCTCGACTGTGTAGGACTTGGCGGTGTCTACCAGCCCTGCTGCTTGCTTATAGCGTTTGGAATGTTTCGTTGACATTGCAGTACGTTCGGGTTTGTGGGTGAATAATTAAGTCCCTCCTGCGGGTATGTTAAGTATCAGAAGCCTTCGACACCTATCCCCATCTGGCGCGCCTGCCCGGCTATAATGCGGGCGGCTGCCTCTGGGCTCTTCGTGTTCAGGTCCGGCATCTTCGTGTTAACCACCTCCATGAGTTTCTCTTTCGTAATCTTGGCTACTTTCTTCTTGTTGGGCTCGCCGGACCCGGAGCTAATCCCGGCTGCTTTCTTCAGGAGGTTCGCCGCCGGCGGCATCTTGGTGATGAAGTCGAAAGATTTATCCTTATATACGGTGATCACAACGGGCAGAACATCCCCGGCTTGCTTCTGCGTTTTGGCATTAAACTCTTTGCAAAATGCCATGATGTTGACCCCCGCCTGACCGAGAGCAGGTCCAACGGGCGGCGACGGATTTGCCGCTCCCGCAGGTATCTGCAGCTTGATGGTTTTGACTACTTCTTTTGCCATAGTTGTGTATTGTTTGTGGTCTGCCCCGGCGGGTATCCCCCCGCCGAAACGTGAAATTCATTACTCGTTGCGTGTGAGGTTCCTTTCGTCTTCCGCGACCAGTCGTACTTGCGCAAAGTCCAAATCCAACGGATTGGAACGACCGAACATGGTCACACCTACGCGCAAACGCCCGTGTTCATTATCCACCTCTTCGACAATTCCCCGCTCCCCTTGGAATGCTCCCTCCAACACCACCACCTCATCGTTGATATTGATAACGATCTTCGGACGAGTCACCTTGCTGCGGCGGGCAACCTCGCGCTTGAAATCGGTAACATCTTTGGCGGACATGGGCAGAGGCTCTTTGTTCCGACCGCAGGCAAAGCTGATAACACAGTCCACCGCCTGAATTTTATACCAAGCATCGTTATTCAACGCCCCGGTAACGGGGTCACGCAGGGCGAAGTTCAAATAAACGTAGCCCGGGTAGAGCTTGCGCTCCTGCACGTATTTTTTTCCATTGCGTACCTCTTCCACCTTCTCCGTGGGGACAAGGGGCTCACTTTGCAACAGGCTTCCCACTTCCTCATCCTCTCTGAAGAGCCGCTTCAAATTCTCCATAGCGCGTCGCTCCTTGTTGGAAAGTACGTGCAATACATACCACTGGTCCCGCGAAGGTACAACGTGGACAGAGGTCTTTTTTTCGTAAGGACGGGGCATGAATAGTAAAAGGGTTAGGAGAGTTGTTCAACGGCCCAAGTAACTACACGAGCCATAACAAAATCGAAGAACGCCACGTAGGCACCGAGGAGAACCATAGCGATGAGGACTACGAGAGTGGAGCTCCAAAGTTCACGATACTTTTTAAAACCCTTCACCTTGGGGTCACTCTCCCAAGGCCAAGAGCATTTTTTTAACTCGCTCTTGATAGCGGAGATAAAGAGAGAAAGCTTGCGGAACATGGTCGGAGGGGTGGGCTGGGCTTGTGCGGTGCTGTATTTCAGGGTATGAGAGACTCGAACTCCCAACATGCGGTTTTGGAGACCGCCGCTCTAGCCAATTGAGCTAATACCCTAGGATTGTGTGGTCCGTACGTCCGGGGGATGCCCACGCCCAACATCGAGCAGGCATCCCCCATCGTCCGGGACAGCCGCGCCCTCGTCAACGGAAACTCGGGCGCAGCTGTGTAAAGAGTTGGCAACAGGTTCAGGCATGTATTTCGGTCACCTTGCCTGCGCCGACGGTACGCCCGCCTTCACGGATTGCGAAACGCATCCCCTCTTCCATCGCAATGGGGGTGATGAGTTCAATCCTGATGGTAACGTTATCGCCGGGCATCACCATATCGACACCCTCGGGGAGGGTAACCTCACCGGTCACGTCCGTGGTGCGGAAGTAGAACTGCGGCCGATAATGGGAGAGGAATGGGGTATGACGCCCGCCTTCCTCCTTGGTGAGCACGTACACCACTGCGTCAAAGTCCGTATGGGGCGTGACGGAACCGGGTTTAGCTAACACCTGCCCACGCACAATGTCTTCCTTCTTAATACCGCGAAGGAGTACGCCGACGTTGTCTCCCGCCTCTCCCCTGTCAAGGAGCTTGCGGAACATTTCAATGTCCGTCACCGCCGTCTTAACTGTCGGCTTAATCCCGACAATTTCAACTTCTTCCATCTTGTTGATGACCCCACGCTCGATACGCCCGGTAGCCACCGTGCCACGTCCGGATATGGAAAATACGTCTTCCACCGGCATGAGGAACGGCTTGTCGGTCGGACGCTCCGGCGTCGGAATGTACTCGTCCACGGCGTCCATGAGTTCCATGATCGATTTCACAGCCTCCGGGTCCCCCTCCAATGCCTTGGTGGCTGAACCTTTGATGATGGGTATCTCGTCTCCCGGGAAATCGTAGGATGAAAGTAATTCACGAATCTCCATCTCAACGAGCTCGGCAAGCTCCGGGTCCGCCAAGTCCATCTTGTTCATGTACACCACGATGTAGGGCACCCCCACCTGCCTCGCAAGCAGAATGTGCTCCCGCGTCTGCGGCATGGGCCCATCAGCGGCGGAAACCACGAGTATAGCACCATCCATCTGGGCCGCACCCGTAATCATGTTCTTCACGTAGTCGGCGTGCCCGGGGCAATCAACATGCGCGTAGTGACGCTTATCCGTCTGGTACTCAACGTGAGCGGTGGAAATAGTAATTCCGCGCTCCCGCTCCTCGGGGGCACCGTCTATCTGGTCGTATGCCTTGAATTCTGCCTTGCCCTGGTCTGCAAGAACTTTCGTTATCGCAGCCGTGAGGGTAGTCTTACCATGGTCAACGTGACCGATCGTCCCCACATTCACATGGGGCTTCGTTCTCTGGAATGCTTCTTTAGCCATAATTTCTGAGTTGCGTTTAAGCTGCTTATCCTTGCAGAGCATCAAAGCTTCTGGTGGGACTTGAACCCGCGACCTCATCCTTACCAAGGATGTGCTCTACCACTGAGCTACAGAAGCGATCACGCTCACGAGCCGTCCCACGAGGGAACGGAAAAGCGCGGAGATTCTACACGCGTTTCCCCGCTACGTCAATCACAATTTCACAAAATGACACATTTTTTTCAAACCCGCGCATCACACCAAAAAAATATCGGCTTGAAATTTCTCCGGGGGCGGGTATAATGCGGCGGGAGGGTGTATGATATACGCAGCATTTTTGGACAGGATGGGAAGCTCGGGAGACATCGACCTTGTAGAACTTTTCGAAAAGGGCGGTATATTGATGTGGCCACTTTTGGGTCTGTCGTTCATAGCACTCATGGTGATTATCATCTGCCTGTGGACAACGCGCGAGGGCGCGGTATTGCCCTTACGCCTGATAGCACCTTTGGAGACATTCATACGGCGCAAGAATTACCCGGGATTGATGGAGGTATGCGAGCAAACAGATTCCAGTTTTACGCGCACGCTGTGCGTGGTGATGATGTTTTTGCAGAGGAATCCGCGCGCCAATATCGATGAGGTACGCGAGGTGGCGGCGGCAGAGGGGTCGCGCCAAGCGAACATGTTGACACGGCAGATCAGTTGGCTCGCGGATATCGGGGGAATAGCACCCATGATCGGCTTGCTCGGAACGGTCATCGGGATGATGCGGACATTCACGGAGGTGGCGGCCGGCAACTTTGAAGGAGTGAAGCAGATGCAGATGGCGAGCGGAATATCGGAAGCCATGATAACCACCGCCGGAGGGCTCGTGCTTGCTATCCCCTGCATGCTGTTCTACGTCATCTTCCGCAATCGCATTCAGAAGCGCATCACCGACATGGAGGCGGCCGTCACGCATATCCTGTCTCTCATTTCCATGCAGATGGACCGGGAGCAGAGATTGGGCAACATGGCGCGACGCAGCATAGAGCCGGATGTTTCCACAGAGGTGGATAGACGCGGCACGGACTACACGACATGAAGTTAAATGTCAAAGTACCGGAGACGATAGGGTTCCAGCTGGCACCCATGCTGGATGTCGTTTTCTTGCTCCTCATCTTTTTTGTGGTCACCCAAAAAATCATTCTCAATGAGCAGGACCTGAAAGTCAAGGTTCCCACAGCACCGAAAACCACAGAAGAAACCTCCCGTGCCATCGATGAAATCATCATCAACGCGCGGGAAGAAGATGGCGAGCTCGTCATCACCATCGATCGTGAAAAATTTACGCGTGACGCACTGCTTAAAATGCTGCAGCGCATGATTGCGGTCAACCCCAATCAACCGGTACGCATACGCGGAGATGCCGAAATGCGCTGGCAGAAAGTGGCGGATGTTATTTCCACCTGCTCCCAAGCGGGCGTGTGGAATGTCTCTTTCTCTAAACAACTTCCGACACGTCAACAATCAACAGGTAATCAATAAGATTCGATGTGGATATGAACCTGCGATTCCTTCCCCTGTACCTGATGGCAAGTTCTCTGCTATGTGCCCAACAGTCGGTCAGAGCTCTTTCGTCCAACCCGCAGCGTAACGCGCTGGATATAGCGATGACCGTTTACTCTCAGGCGGCATTGCAAAAAGAACCGGACCAAAGGCGGGAAGACTTGCTCAAAGCCGCCGAGCTTTTCGGGCAGTACGAGCACCAGTACCCGACGGCAAAAGATAAAGATAAAGCACTTTACATGCGAGCTATCTGCTTGGACGAGGCGGGATACTCCGGCGAAGCCAATCAGATACTCGGTATTCTCGCCAATACCATGCACGGTGAGTACTGTGCCTCCGCCGCGTACAGACTCGGAATACAGGCGTCTGACCAATCGCTCTGGGATAAGGCGGTAGGCTATTTCAGGCTGGTGGTGCAGGAGTCTCGTCGCGATGAGTTGAGACATGACGCTTTCTACCGGCAAGGACGCGCCATGCTGCAGCAGAATAAGCGGCGGGAGGCGGAAGCTATCTTCAAGCAGCTCCATGAGACACGGGGAGTACAGAGCAGTATTGCCCAAGCCGCTCTTCTGGCACTTGCGCAAATGAAGACGGAAGACCGGAAGGACGATGAGGCGTACAAGCTGTTTCGGCAACTCTTGGGCATGAAGAAGTTGGAGAAAAACATACGAGCGGTTGCCACATTACAGGCGGCTCGTTTGGCAGGCAAACTCGAGCGTTACCAAGAAGCGGAGGAACTGTATGCCCAAGTATCCGGCAATCCCGATATGGCTCAGTATACTGCCGAAGCGCAGCTGGATACTCTCGCGCGTATGTACAAAAAAAAGGATTACGAGGGGATATTCAGGCAGGTTTCGCAGAACTACCAACCGCTCAATGACCCGGATAAGGAAGCGCGACGCGCCTTGATTGTGGGGCAAAGCTACATGGACGTGGGACAGTACGATCTGGCGGAACAGTGGTTCGGGAGCGCAGAAGGATACCGACCGAGCGGTCCGAACGGGGCAGAAGCTGCGTACCGGCGCATCCTGTGTGCGCAGAGATTACGGGCGATGAATGTAATGAGTCTCGCGCAGAAATTTCTGAGCACCTACGCGATAGCGGGTTCGCCGACGGAGCAGCTTCCCATCTGTGATTCCGTCCGCTTTATCTATGCCGATCAGATCATGCCCTCCGATCCGGACGAGGCAGCCCGGCAATTTGACGCGATACGTATCGAAAATTTACCTGCCGCCGTACGCGCGGATGCCGAATACAAAAAGGCATGGACCGCTTATCGGGGCAATACCTACGATCCCATCCCAACGCTTAACCACTTTATTTCTACCTACAAGCAGGACGCGCGGCTCCCAAATGCCTACGCCCTACGCGGCATGTCCTATGCCAAGCAGAATAAGGTCGGTGCGGCATTACGCGACTTTGATTACGTCATAGACCATTACCCGAACTCCGATGCCGTGTTGTCGTGTTGGCAGAAAGCGGCGGAAGCCTGCAAGACGGACCCGCAGCGGAGGGTGCGTTACTACGAGGGACTCATTGCTTGCGGCAGCCGAGTCAAACCTGCCGCCTGCGCCGAGGCTCACTACAACATTGCCTATATTCTCTACGAAACTCAGCCCGAAAAAGCCGTTCCGCACTTTCGGGAAGCCGCCAAAATTAACCCCGAGCGGTATGCGTCTCGGGTGGGTACTGCCCTCGTGCAATGTTATTTCAAAATGCAGGACGCCGAAAACCTGAAGCAGGCACTCAGTCAACTGCAACAGACGAATC
Organism: uncultured Akkermansia sp.; assembly: GCA_964459715.1. Taxonomy (GTDB): domain Bacteria; phylum Verrucomicrobiota; class Verrucomicrobiia; order Verrucomicrobiales; family Akkermansiaceae; genus Akkermansia. The sequence goes on along the minus strand of CAYWNS010000021.1, from coordinate 3,452 downwards.
CCGCTTCGTATCAGGCTTTGCCACCGGCTATCTTGCGATGGTGCGGGTGGACTTGCAGCCAAAAAAAGGATTATCAGGCGGCGCAGCACTTTTTGACGGACGCCCTAGAGCGTGAACCCAAGGAAAAATACACGGCGGCGGACGGTACGGTTAAGGAACGTCCCCAAACCGAGCCGCTGGTGTGGAAGTTGCTGGCACGCGCCCGTCTCGAACTGAGGCTCTACGCGAGTGGCTACGAGGCGGCTCAGCACTACGTAAGTATGGAGACGCAGCCATACAGAAAAGCGGAGGGCATGCGCGATATGTCAAAGCTCCTCTTGGGTCTTAACAGGGTAAAAGAAGCCCGAAGTATCTGCGAGAATGCCATCGCGCTGGGGATAGACGGACCTGTCAAATCTTCTTTGTTTATCGCGCTGGGCGACACCTGCTATGCCGATGGAGCGTACGATGACGCGGCGAAGTATTACGGACGTGTCGCAAATGTTGTGAATGATGCCGAGCTTCGTCCACTCGCGACATATAAACTCATATCGGCTTTGACCAAAGCGGGGAAAGAGGCGGAAGCAGGTCAGTACAGCGCGACCTTCAAGCGGGATTTTCCGGGGTGGAGCGCGCCGGAGGATGCCCTCCGACTGATACAATCTCCCCCCGACAGTGGTAGGTGATATGTTTTTTTCTCCCTCCCAAAATCGTCGAAAGCACTGGTACCACATACTGCGCATCGAGAAGCGACTCCTGTGGATTCCGGTAGTGTTGCTCGCGGTGGTTTTGGTGGTGTGCTTGGTGCTCCTCTTCACTTATGCCCTGAGGGCGAAGGAGTTCAATATGAATCAGGTAGCACTGAGTTTGCCGGGCAGCATGCTCTATGACAGGGCGAACCGCCCGATCTCTCCCCTGAACCGGAAGAATAACGCGCCTGTCTCTTGGGATGAGCTCCCCACGCATCTCATCAATGCTTTCCTAGCACGCGAAGATGAACATTTTTTTGAGCATAATGGGGTTGTGTACTCCGCTCTGGCGCGCTCCATCCTGCGCAATATATTGTCCATGAGTTATAAAGAAGGAGCGTCCACGATCACCATGCAGCTTACGCGGCACGTGTTTGAGCTGCGAGGCAAGACGTTGGACAGGAAAATGCTGGAGATTATGCTGGCTCAGCGTGTCGAAAAAGTGTACGACAAAAAGAGTATTCTTTGTCAGTATCTCAGCCGCATCTACTTCGGGCAAAATTGTTATGGATTGCGCGATGCAGCACGTTTTTTTTTCGACAAGGATGTGCGTAAGCTCGACCTACCGGAATCGGCTATGTTGGCGGGAATCGTGCGCGCCCCTTCCCTCTTCAACCCCGTCCGCAGTCCAAAAAACGCGACTGCGGCGCGCCGAGAAACTCTCCTGCGCATGCTCGAGCTCGGGATGATTTCCAAGGAGGCATTTGAGGCAGCCGACAAGGTACCTGTCCCCCAAAAACAACAGGGTACCATTTCCGACTCCGCCGCCGCCCGCAATTATCCGGCTCTGTGGGTCAACGCCGAGCTCGACTCCCTCGAGGTGGAGGAAGAAGAACGCTCCCACGGTCTGGCAGTGGTGTGTCACTTGATATTGCCCTTACAACAATACGCCGAGCGTTCGCTTGCCACAGTACTCCGAGCGGTGGAAGATCCGAAAGCCCCACTTCCGGCGAGCTGGGCGAAGGAACCCGGAGCGGAACCCGGTGAGCTGCAGGCGAAGTTGTTTGCCACCGCTAAGCGTCCTGCCGGGCTACGCAGTAAACCGGGGCAACTTGGGGCGGAAGAATGCCGTGTGCAGGCGTGCGTGCTCGTCGTGGACTCACGGCTAAATCATCGCGGCAATATCTTGGCAGTCACGTGCGGTCGGAATGCCGCCGACTCTGTCAACCGGTGGCTCTCGGAAATCCAACCGGGACGTACGGTGGCCCCGTTGATTTTTTGCAGTGCCTGTCTACCGGGCAGTCAGGAAAACCACATCGTGGCGCACAGTGCGCGGGTAACCGGTAGCAGATTGGGCTACGATGTCGTCTATCATTTTATCTCCGCGCTGAATCTCGGTGAACTCCCGGACAGAGAACATGAAAATGATCTGTACGATGGGCTCTTTCCTATGCGTAAAATTGACCTCGCGCGCACGCTCTTCGATCTCCAGAATATGGGGCAGGATTATAAACTGAATCTCATCTCCTCCGTTTGGAGTCAGGGGCACCACCTCATCTACTCCGAGGGAAACAAAAAAGCGGGCGAGTATATCCGCCGCGAAGGCGCGGTCGCAGTCTCGCACCTGCCGCCCTTCCGTTACAGGGAGGGAGTGCCGACCGTGCTGCATGAGGATTTACCGGCGGATAGCGGTCACTGGACAATGGTGTTCAATGACCGTGGGGTAGCCGTCTTTGTGTGGATGGGTTTGGAAAGGGGGGCCTCCGCTAAGCCGCCTTCGCCCGAATTCCGGCGGCTGATGGCACAGGCGTCCCTCTCCCTAGCTCGCCGTCTACATTCCCGTGCCCGCAAGGAGTTGCGGGAAAGCAACAAATCTGTTCCGAATCAACTAAACGCTCAGAGTAAAGCGGTAACTTCGTCGCGTGACAACACGGAGGCGATCAAGTACGAGGTACGAAGTACGAAGTACGAAGTAGCAAAGCTGTGGCGTGCGGCATGTGGTGAGGAAGGGGGAGAGATGTGGAACAGCGTGTGTAATGGAGGTGGTCGGCGTGGAGATTTTCCAAGAATTTTATGGGGACGGGTGCCGGAAAGGACCTCTTCCGCTCCCAAAATGACTCAGGGTACCCGCGCGGCGGATACAAACGCTCATGTTTCGAAAAATGAATGATTTCACAGCCCAATTAGAGAGTGCGCGGTACGCCGCGGCACTCGCCGGCGATTTTCTGCGTTCCCATTTTACGTCGGAGAAAACGGTCGACGAGCGCACGGCTCACGATATCAAGTTGCGTCTCGACAAGGAAACCCAGCGACTCATCAGTGACACGCTGGGGCGGGATTGGTCGAATTACGGTCTGCTGGGTGAAGAAGGCGGAAACGGCGGGGAATACGAGTGGATCGTCGATCCGCTGGATGGCACAGTCAACTACTACTACGGACTTCCCCTCTTTTGCGTGAGCATCGCTCTGCGGGTGCGCGGGGTGTTGCAGCTCGGCTGCGTGTATGCCCCCATGACCGGTGAACTCTACACCGCCTTGCGCGGCGGGCAAGCGTTCCTGAACGGCATTCCCATCCACGTCTCTTCCCGAAAACGCATGAGCGATGCCATCATTTTTGTGGGACACGGAACGCATGATGATTCGGACGAGACCGGTATTCGCCGCTTTGCCCACCTTTCAGCGCAGGTGTGCAAGGTACGTATCCTCGGCACGGCTGCCCTTTCGCTCTGTTACGTGGCGGCGGGTAAATTGGATGCCTACATCGAACAGGGCATCCACCTGTGGG
>CAYWNS010000020.1:0-24315 GCA_964459715.1 uncultured Akkermansia sp. | reverse complement strand
AAGCCTCCGAGCTCTTGTGGAAATCCTCCCTTTTTTCTAATGCGTTTGCCCTGCTGTCCCAGGAAAAATAGACGCTTGGTGCAAAGCGATGACTTTGTGGCAGGGAAACGGGGAGGGGATTAAGTACGAGGTACGAAGTACGAAGTGTTAAAGTTTGGCGCAACAAGGTTGCGCGAGTGGGGTGAGAGGACGCAAAGCGAGAAAAAGGCGCGGGACGTTTATCCATGCAGCTGTGGGGTTGAAGCCCCCTCAGTGCACAGAACGTCTATAACCCGCATGGGGATTGGCATGATGGCGTTTCCCGAAAATTTTATTGGGACAGGTGTGGTCACGCCCTATGCGACACACTTCGTACTTGCGAAGGAGGGGGCAAGCAGGTATAATGCGGGGTATGGAGAAAGTGGAAGTAACTGATAATAGGGAAGAACTAATACGGCTGGCGTTGCAGGAAGATTTTGGCAGCGGGGATGTGACGTCGCGTTATTTTGTACCGGAAAGTCTGCAAGCGCAAGCACTGATGAGACCGAGGGAGAGGGGAGTGCTTTCCGGGGTGGAAGTTGCCGCGCAGGTATTTCGCACGTTGGATCCCACCCTGAAGGTGGATGTGCAACTTCACGATGGGGATGAGGTGTCGTCCGAAGCGGTCATTATGGTGATACGCGGGTCTGCGCGGTCTATTTTGGGGGCAGAAAGGACTGCGCTGAACTTCATCCAACGGCTCTCCGGCGTGGCGAGTATGACGCGCCGCTACGTGCAGGCTATAGCCCACACGAGCTGTAAGTTGCTCGACACGCGCAAGACGACCCCCGGTTTCCGATTGCTGGAGAAAGCAGCCGTGGTACACGGCGGCGGCACAAACCACCGGCTCGGACTTTACGACAGGGCAATGGTCAAGGACAACCACCTCATGACCAACGGGGACGCTGCCCACTTGCAGGCGTGCATCCGCAAGCTGAAAACCGAGCACCCGGAGGTTGAAGTGGAACTTGAAGCCGACAACCTCGAGCAAGTGGCAGCATTCCTCAAGCTTGAAGGTGTAGATTACATTCTGCTGGATAATATGAGCCCGGACCAGATGCACAGGGCAACGGAGATGCGGGGAGCAACGGCAAAACCCTTCTTTGAAGCGAGCGGTGGGCTTACCCTGCAGACCGCCCCGGCTGCGGCAGAAAGTGGGGTGGACTTCATTAGCTTCGGCTGCATCACCCATTCCGCACCCGCAATGGATATCGGCTTGGACTTCACGACCTTCCCTCACTGAATGGAACTCACTGCCAGAGAAGCACTTATCACGCTCAACCTGATTCCGGGACTGGGCTCTGTGCGCATCCGCTCCTTGCTCGAGGTTTTCGGGTCTGCGGACATGGTGCTGGCTGCCCCGCCGAACATGCTCAGTCAGGTGCCGCGCATCGGCGATAAATTGGCGGAAGTCATCGCTGATTGGCGACACTGCACCCGCGTGCGCGCCGAGTTGGAATGCGCCCGACAAAGTGGAGTCCGGATCACGACCATACTGGACGATGACTACCCGGCGATACTGCGCAGTATGAGCGATCCGCCCGTTGTGCTCTATTACATCGGCAGTTGGTTGCAGGAGGACGCTCAGCGAGCCGTAGCTGTGGTCGGCACGCGCCTCGCGTCGCCCTACGGTCTGAGTTGCGCCCGTGGTATCAGCCGGGATTTGGCGGATGCTGCGGGGTGCTGCATTATCTCCGGCATGGCACGCGGCGTGGATACGGCGGCACACTTAGGTGCGCTGGATGCCGGTGGACGCACGATAGCGGTGTTGGGTGGAGGGCTGGCGGCGTTTTTCCCCCCGGAAAATGTGCGACTTGCAGAGCGAATAGCAGAGGGGCACGGGGCTGTTGTGAGTGAGTTTCCCATGAACGTGCGTCCCTCGCGAACCAGTTTTCCGCAGCGGAACCGAGTTGTGGCGGCATGGGCACAGGCTACCCTCGTGGTTGAGGCTTCCAACCGCAGCGGGGCATTACATACAGCCGGACTCGCCGGTGAAATGGGAAAAACCGTTTTTGCCGTACCCGGACCCGTCAGTACCTCCGCATCCGCCGGTTGCCACAAGCTCATCCGTGACGGGGCTATTCTCTGTACCGCAGCCGCAGACATCATCGGCGATATGGGCTGGGAAGCGGGTCACCAAAGTCAACTTCATCTCTTTTCCCCCGCCGCCACCTCCTCCCAAGAAGAAGACGCCATCCTCGCCGCCATCGCGGCGGGACACTGCACGCTGGACGCTTTGTGCAGCGCGTTGGGCATGTCCGCCGGAGTCTTGACACCGCAACTTATGCGCCTGCAAATTCAGCACCGCATCACTCCCGCCCCCGGCGGTTCCTACGAACTTTGTCCCAAATAAATTAGAGGCTCAGTGGCGGGCGATAACTATGCCGCAGGGAAACGGGGAGGGGATCAGGTACGAGGTACGAAGTGAAGGGGCTCCTTCTCACTCTCTACATCCACCAAAACCCCGAAAAACGGAGCACCGTTCCGCTGTTCTCGCCGTCCCTGCGCCTCAGCTTTGCCACTTCGTACTTCTTGTTGAGCACCTGTAATCCGCATGGGGATTAGCATTGCGGCGTTTCTCGAAAATTTTATTGGGACAGGTGTGCCACGGCATAGCCCTGCCATACTCACTACATACGCGAAGTAGTGAGCTTTTGCGTTTTCGGCACGACGCCGGGCTGCGAAGTCGGGGTGGGGGCGGAGCCGCAACCCGCCGCTATATCCGCACCCTACCTCACGAATGGTACGTGAAGTACGAGCAGCGGACACTGTGGGGCGGGCTACGGCATGACGCCCCCTCCCTCTGCCGCCACGTTCTTCAGCTGAAGAATTTCCGAGCTACGTTGCTGGACACATGGCGCACATTCAGGTAACGTGTACGCAGCAGGGTGCAATCCCGGTGTCCCATCTCCTCCTGCAGCTGGATGATATTATGGAAACGCTTGAGGTGAAGCGAGGCGAAGGTATGGCGCAAGACATCTCTCTGCCAGTGCTTGATACCTGCCCGCACACGTAAACGCTTCCACAAACGCGTCCAGTTCCGAGGTGCGATGAGCTCATCCGGGGAATGCCTGTATTCGAGCAGTTCCAAGGCTTGACCTCGCAGAGGTACAGCCCTCGGTCCGCCGGTTTTGCTGGCTCGCCCTTCGATGTACACCACCTTTTCGCGCCGGTCTATGTCTCGCCAGCGTAGCCGACGAACTTCGCCCGGGCGCACCCCACAGTACAGCATGAGTTGTGTGGCAGGCAACATGCAAATCAGGTCATCCTGTCGGCAACTGCGCATGATATTTCGTATCTGCACACCGCTCAACGGACGAATGCGTTCCTCGTATACAGGCGGAGTTTCTATCGCCCTCACGGGGTTGCTACTGCACCAGCCACGCCTTATTCCATAGCTGAATATACTGTTCAGTATAATCTTTGCCTTGCGGAATACATGCGGACTGTGCCCAAATAGCTTGTGCAGTATCTCGTGGCAGTCATCGCACGTGATATTGCGCAGCGGCTTATCGCAAAATTGCGAGTATTGCAACATGCGATTTGTATAGGAGCGCAGGTCCGCGAGAGTGCTGGGGCGTCGGTGTCGGCGTGCACGCAGACTTTCCTTGACGGCAACCCCGAAAGCGACACTTCGTTCCTGCGCTTCCAGTCCTGTTATACCTATGCGCATTACACGACGGAATGCGCTGATGAGATCATCCTTGCACAGTTGTGTTACAGATGCCTCTTCTGCGAACTCGACAAATAACCGCATAATGTCCATTGAACTTACGGCTAGTTTGTCGACTACATCATTTGGTAATGATATGTCTAACATGCTCTTTATCATGCTACAAGAAAATTATTTTAGCAAGCATAAGTTCACGCAACAGGCATATACGTATGACAAACCGTACTTTTTTGAAGGAGGAGGCATACTCAGTGCCGAATAAATTAAGGTGCTTAAAGCGGAACGATGACTTTGTCGCGGGGAAAATGCGAGTACGAAGTGAAGGAGTTAGACGCAACAAAGTTGACAAATGAGGACGGGGAAAGCAAAGCGAAAACGGGGGGGGCAATCCATGCGGTCGCGGCGTTGATACCCCCGAGAGATGCCGAGCATGTAAAAAAACGCATAGAAACTAACACTGCGGCGATTTTCAGAAATGTCCTTGGGACAGATGTGGCTTGGTGTAGACAAGGGAGCCGAATTGTGATAAAAAGGGCGGAGCAAGGTATGAGCAGGAAAATGATCATCATGCTGGTAGGGGTTCTGCTGTGCACGGGTGCAGTGGGAGGGTGGTGGTCGTGGCATCTTTGGCGGAAGCCCCCGGTGGTTCAACGCCAATTGGAACCTCAGCTCAGTCGGGAGGAGGCACAAAAACGGTACGAGAAAGCGAAAGCCCTGTTGGAAGACCCACGGGTAAAGGACATAAGTAAGGTACCAGAGGTGCTGCGGCAATGTGGGGAAGCCGGGCATAGGGAGGCATGTCTTCTGCTGCTGGAACTGTACTGCGGGAAACGAAAAGGTATGAAAGCCGACGCAAAAAAAGCGCAAGCGTGGGTTGAACAGTTGAAAAACAACCCTCGGCTACCCGGCGACACTAAGGGAAAAGCCCTCTACACATTCGCCCTCTTCGAAGAAGAATGCGCCGGGCGAGAATCGCGGAAAATGCTTAGGGACAAACGCATCCGGAATGCCTACAGCAACATGAAAGAGGCCGCAAAGGGGTATAAATTCCCTAAAGCACAGGCGGAGTATGCGCGTTACCTGATGTTCGGTGCAGGCACGGAGAAAGACCCTCAGAAAGCACTCAAAATACTGAACGATCTCGCCCGCCATCATCCTGATACCCCCAATCTTTTCTTCTACGCCGGCTACATGTACTACAAGGGAATGGGTATCTACGGCGGACCCAACTACGAGATGGCTAGGGGACTCTACGAGAAGGGAAGACAATATCGCGATGCCTGTGCCATCAACAATTTGGCGAGGATGTACGAACACGGCATTGGTGGTCCTGCTGACCGTCGTACTGCCCTCGCTCTCTATCAACTCGCTGCCGCACTAGGTCGTCCCTACGCATCGTCCAATGTACAGCGACTCTCCTCCCCCAACAGAGCGACGAGTAAACCATGGAGCAAACGTCTCGCGCACGCCACTCTCCGCGTCATCGATGCCCTGCCTCTCTCTGACGCGTTGCGCGAGCAGCTGGAAGCACCCCTGCGTGAATCCCCTCCCTCTACTCCATGAGTGCCGCACGCCAAGCCCTAGAATTCGCCGCCGCGCAGCTGGGCTTTTCCGCCTTGGGGGTAGCCTCTGCTTATGCCGAACAAGGGGATGCCCTCCGCCGCTGGTTAAATGCCGGGTGTCACGCCGACATGACTTGGCTGGAGCACCACTTGCCCGCCCGCATGAACCCCCAGCTTCTTCTTCCGGGTGTGTGCTGCGTGGTTATTCTGACCTATGAGTACCCTCGCTCCGATGCCCGACGGCAACCCGGTTCTGTTGCCCGCTACGCCCAAGGGGAAGATTACCACAAATTGCTCGCTCCTAAACTGAAGGACTTGGATGAAACTCTTCAATTCTACGGTGGAAAGCAACGCTGCTTCTGTGATTCCGGACCCGTCAGTGAACGTTTTTTTGCCGCTCAAGCCGGGTTGGGTTGGATTGGGCGTCACGGCTTACTGGTGCGCCCACGAGGTGGCTCTTTCTGCTTTCTCTGCTCCATCCTCACGACCCTCGAGTTGCCCCTCGATCGCCCCATGCGCAACCATTGCGGCTCTTGCCATCGCTGTGAACAGCTCTGCCCCACCCATGCCCTCGCCAATGGTCTGTGCGACGCTCGCCGGTGCCTCGCCTACTGGACTATTGAGAGTAAGCAAACCACCGCCCCACCGGACATACGTCGAGCCCTGCGCGGTCATCTGTACGGCTGTGACGTCTGCCAAGAGGCATGCCCGTGGAACAAGTTGCCCTCCCCGCATCGAGTAGACCCGCACCTGCTCATGCCGACTCGCCTCTCCCGCGTTCATGCCGATGCCCTAGAAGCCATGCCGGAAAGAGAGCTTTCGCACCTCATTTCCCAATCCCCCATGAAGCGCACCGGTGCCGAGCACCTGCGCCGTAACGTCCGCGCCTTTTCTACCACCTCCTGATTTTAAGCCATGCTCATTTACGCGATAATCAACTTTGCCATGCCGCTGGCGCAGTACGCCTACGACTACGGTGACCCGGACTCCTCCGGCTTCTACGCCTCTCCTTCCATGTACGCTATGGACTCCACCACGCTAGTCGGTCTGGGGCTCTTAGTTATTACCGGAATTATCGGTATGCTTGTCCAAAGCCGCATGATGTCGAGTATGCGCACCTTCTCCGCCGAGACTGCCCCGCTCACCGGTGCCGAAGTAGCCCGCCGCATGCTGGACGCCCATGGTCTGCACGATGTGCAGATTACTCATGTGCCTGGGCAGCTCTCCGACCATTACAACCCTGCCAACCGCACGGTCAACCTTTCCGACGTCGTGTTTTCTCACGCTACGGTGGCTGCCATGGCGGTGGCGGCTCATGAGTGCGGTCATGCCGTGCAGCACGCCACCTCTTACCCTTGGCTCAGCCTACGCTCCAACTTGGTTCCCATGGTGAATATCGGCTCTCGCCTCGGTCAATTCGTCCTGCTCACCGGCATTGCCCTCGCAGCCGCCGGTGCCGGTACCACAGTGGCTTGGGTCGGTCTGGCTCTCTATGCGGGTACCACGCTGTTTGCCTTCGTGACCCTGCCGGTGGAGTTTGATGCTTCGCGCCGTGCCCTCGCTTGGCTGCAAAAGTCCGGTCTCGCCCGAGATTCGGTTCACGCGCACGCAAGCTCTGCCTTGCGCTGGGCAGCTATGACTTATGTCTCCGCCGCCCTTTCGTCCATCGCCATGCTCCTCTACTACGCCTTGCGTTTACTGGCTATGCGTTCCGACTCCCGGCGCTAACCACGTCTGCCCCGAATAAATTAAAGGTGCAGTGGTCGGCGTGTCCGGTGCCCATTTCCTACTGTGTCATTTTAGAAAATGAGCAAATTTGCACGTTTTCTGAAATGATCTTCTTACCCCGATATACTTCCCGGATTCAATAGGAAGTCTTTAAGAGAAAGTATGAAGATACCGAAATCGTCGTAGTGCGGGAATGTATTGTCGCGCACGACCAAGATTTTCTTGAACGAATCGGGTATGGCGCGAAGAGATCGTTCTTCCTGTTCACGTTTTTCGCGAGTCGGGATGGCAAAAGCTGCCTGAATGTAGTAGCGACTACTTCCCATATTGACCACAAAGTCTACTTCCAGCTTTTTCCGTGTGTATTTATTCCGACCGTTTTTCTCCGTCACGTTCACGTTGCCGATGTCGACCTGAAAACCACGCATGACCAATTCATTGTAGATAATATTTTCCATGGCGTGATTCTCCTCTATTTGGCGAAACTTCAAGCACGCATTGCGAATACCGATATCCGTGAAATAGTATTTGAACGGAGTATTGAGGTAATGATTTCCCTTGATGTCGTACCGTGTGGCACGATCGATGACAAATGCATCTCGGAGGAAACGCAGGTAAAGACTGATAGTTGGTTCAGAGAGAGTTACATTCTTAACGCTCCGAAACGAGTTGGCGAGCTTGTGAGGGTTGAGCAAACTCCCGATGCCGGAAGCAGCGATGTTGACCAATTCGATGAGCTCCTCACTGTTCTGTATGTGATTACGCTCGATGATGTCCTTGATATACGTCTCAAGGAAAAGATCCCTCAAATACTGTATCTTGCGTTTTTCCTGATTGTAGAAAAACAGCTGTGGCATGCCTCCGTAGAGTCGGTATTCTTCCCATGCCTCCGTCCAATCTCCTCCCTTGGCTGCGAAAAACTCTGCAAAACTCAGCGGGAAGACCCGTAGTTCGTCCCCACGTCCACGGAATTCAGTAACAACGTCGGTTGATAGAAATTTCGAGTTGCTGCCGGTTACATAGATGTCGAGTTGATTCACGCGTAAGAGTCCATTGAGCACACTTTCAAAGTCGTCCATCATCTGGACTTCATCGAGCAGAAGATAGTGCATTTCACTCCCCGTGATCCGTGATTTCACGTAATTGTAAAATACCATTGGATCTCGGTATTCTTGTCCCTCTAATCCATCGAGTGCCATCGTTATGATGCGCGATGCATCAATCCCTTGACTCAAAAGATACCGGTAAAACAACTCGAAGAGGAGATACGATTTACCGCACCGGCGTACCCCACTCACAATCTTAACCAGCCCATTGTGCATTCGCTCAATGAGTCCGTTCAGGTAGTTGTCTCGTGCAATTTGCATCATACCGTTCCGCTCCAATGCACCCGGCGTCCACTCAAATCTACACGACAATCCCTTCGAATACAAGTCATATTTTAGATTTCGAGCAAATTTGACAAAAATCTTAAATCAGATGTTTCAACGAACCACATCTATCTCGAGAAAATGAGACACCCAGTGGTAAGTGATGACTTTTCAGCAGAAAGACGCGGAGGCGATTCTGCCTCGTACCTCCCTCCTCATCGCGCCTACCACTTCCTGCCACGCACGGTGGTCAAATACTTCTACCACACACGTTTTTCCCGTCACATCACCGTTGCCTACCGCATCCGCCCTCCCCGGCTTTGCCACTCCGTACCTCGTACTTCTCTTTGCCTCGTACTCGCGACGGGGGCGCATGTGTCGGGCTATAGCCCTACTGCTCTGCGCACACGGGAGAGCACTTTAGCGGCTTCTTCTCGAGCGCGAGCAGCACCGGTGTGGAGCACATCATCCACGAACTCGGGATGCTCGAGGAGCCAAGCGCGTTGCTCACGAGGTTTGCGGAAATACTCCCAGTAAGCATCGAAGAGCTCTTTCTTGAATTGTCCGTAGCCCCACCCGCCGGTTTGGTGGCGAAGCACCATATTGTTGAAATCCTCCGGGGAAGCAAAGAGCTTGTAAAGAGCGAGGATAATTGAATTTTCAGTCGGTTTAGGTGCCTCCAAAGGGGTAGCGTCCGTGACGATCTTTTTGTTGATCAGCTTGCGGACCTCCTTCTCTTCACCGAAAATGGGGAGAGCATTCCCGTAGCTCTTGCTCATTTTTTGACCGTCCAAACCGGGGACGACGGCAGTAGATTCACTGATGATGGGCTCCGGGAGTTTGAAAAGACCGGGTCCGAATGCTTCATTCATTTTACCCGCCAAGTCGCGCGTCACCTCCAAGTGCTGTTTTTGATCCTTGCCCACCGGGACGGCGTCAGAGTCGTACAGCAGAATATCTGCCGCCATAAGTGCCGGGTAGGCAAATAGTGCGTGAGTGGCAGCTATGCCCCGTGCCATCTTCTCTTTGTACGAATGGCATCGCTCCAAGAGTCCCATGGGGCAGACCGTCGAGAGTATCCAAGCCAACTCATTCACCTCCGGAACGGCGGATTGAACAAAGAATACGGCTTTCTGCGGGTCCAGCCCACATGCCAAGAAGTCCACCGCCAGCGAGCGCGTGTTATCGCGCAGGGCTTGGGGCGATGACATGGTCGTCATGGCATGGTAGTTGGCGATGAAGTAGAAAGCCTCGCCCTTATGCTGGAGTTGTACAGCGGGGAGGATAGCACCGAAATAGTTGCCGATGTGGAGCCGACCGCTGGGTTGGAGTCCTGTGAGAAATCGCATGGTAGTCTGTCAATCAGGTGTGTGAGGGTGGGGCGGAAGCGGGCGTACTCTGTGGGCTTTCCTCTTGGCGAGTGAGCACGCGGTGCAGGTAACGACGTAGACTGGCTGCGTTGTACGCCCCTTCGATGGTACGCAACTTCACTCCCTCGGTGTAAAGGAATGTAGTGGGAACTTTCGTGATACCAAATTGCTCCGCGAGTGACGAATAGGTATCTGCATCCACCTCGACCACCTGCACATTGCCCTTTTCCTGCTGGGCAAGCTGTTTGAGTTCGCGGATCATATTTGCACTGTGGGGACACCAAGGCGCGGTGAAACAGAGCCAGAGCGTGCGTCCGGATACTCCGGTAACCTGCCGTATATCCTGCCCTTGGTACGCGCTATACAGCTCATAACGCAAACCTGAGGAAAGACTCGACGGCACATCGGACAGCCCGGTTCGCACATCCAGTGTCTCCTTCTGCGGCATCGGGTCGGGTCGGGTCACAGATGCAGGGAGGTCTTGGTGCTCGAGTTGATCGCTTTCATCATCGTCGCAGCCCGCAACGAAAAGAGCCATCGCCAGACAGAGTCCCGGTCTTTGCAGCATCCTGATCACACCGCCTATTGTCTCTCATTTGCCACCCAAATGGAAGCCCTTATTGTGTCCTAAAGCACATCTGTCCCAAATAAATTCAGTGCTCAGAGTGGGGCGATAATTTCGTTGCAGGGAAACACAGAGGTGATCAAGTACGAGGTACGAGGTGAAGGAGTTAGGCGCAACGGAATTGCGCAAAGGGAACCGAGGAAAACAAAGCAGGAACGGTGTGAAAACCGCGCAGAAATCGGCATTGCAGCGCATGGCGGGAAATTTCATGGGACGGGCGTGGTGGCGAATGATGCTCTCATGCTTGACGAAGCGGGGCGACGGCGATAAGATGGGGCGTATGAGGACATATCGAGTGGCCGTGTTAGCCGGGGACGGCATCGGACCGGAAGTAATGAATGAAGCCCTACGCGTGCTGAGTGCCGTGGAGGAAAAATATGGTTTCCGCACACATCGCACGGCTATGCCCGTGGGTGGAGCGGGGATTGATGTCTGCGGTAAAGCACTTCCTGCCGATACTTTGGCTGCATGTGAGGCGGCAGACGCCATTCTGTTCGGTTCAGTGGGCGGACCGAAGTGGGATACCCTGCCTCCGGATGAACGCCCGGAGCGCGGGGCATTACTGCCGCTTCGCCGATACTTCGGTCTGTATGCCAACCTGCGACCGGGGGTCTGCCTACCGGAGCTCACGGCAGCTTCCCCCCTCAAGGATTGCCTGATCGCCGGTGGTTTTGACATCCTGTGCGTTCGGGAGCTCACCGGAGGTATGTATTTCGGACAACCCAAGTTCTACGGAGAGAGGGATGGGGAACTCGTGGGGCTTGATACGATGATTTACCACCGCCACGAGGTTGAGCGCATCGGTCATATCGCTTTCCGCGCCGCACGAGGTCGCCGTAGGAAGCTGTGCAGTGTGGACAAAGCCAATGTGCTGAGTGCCTCCGTGCTGTGGCGGGATGTGATGAGCGAGCTCGCCGCGCAGTACCCGGATGTGCAGCTCAGCCACATGTACGTCGACAATGCCGCCATGCAGCTCGTACGGCATCCCGCTCAATTCGATGTCATCGTCACGGAAAACACTTTCGGAGATATTCTGACGGACGAAATGGCAATGATTTGCGGGTCTTTGGGGATGCTGCCGAGTGCGTCTCTGTGCACGCGCGGGGAAAAAACTTTCGGTCTTTACGAACCGTCCGGTGGCTCTGCGCCGGATATTGCCGGGAAGGGCATTGCAAACCCCATCGCCCAAATCCTTTCCATGGGCATGATGCTCCGCCATTCCTTTGACCTGACCGCCGCTGCCGATGATGTCGACCGCGCTGTACGCTCCGCCATTGCCTCCGGGTTCAGGACGCGTGATCTCGCTACCGGTGCCCCGGGTGAGCGTGTGGTCTCCACGACCGAGATGGGTAATGCCATCCTTCGCGCTTTAACCCGACCGTAGTGTCCTTCCCCCGATCTCCGGTCTGCGGCGTCTGCTCGGGATATATCACAATATGTAGTATAGATTTAGAAAAAAGTGTGGAAAATCTTGAAAAATCGAAAAATTTGCTTGCCAAAGAAAAAAAACGCAGTAAAATGGGTTTCAGAAAAAAACCCGCAAGCGACACATGAAATTTTCACTCGCAAAGCAAGTCTTTTTGGATGGATTGAATAAGGTGGTGGGTGTTGTATCGACGCGCCCCAGCATGCCTATTTTGTCGAATGTACTCCTCGAGGCGACGGAGGGTGAGTTGAAGCTGACCGCCACGACAATGGAGCTGACGATACAGACGAAAATACCGGCGATGGTCGAGGTGCCCGGAGCATTTACCCTACCGGCGAAGAGGTTGCAGAATATCATACGTGAGATGAGGGATGGGGAAGTGAAGGTTGAGCTCAAGGGCAATTCGGTAGCGGTACGGAGCAATCGGGCGAAATTCAACCTGTACGGTCTGTCAGCCGATGAATTCCCTCAAATGCCGGTGTTCAAGGAACCACGGGAGTTTGAGGTGCCGCAGGGGATGCTCAGTAAGGGATTGCGCTACACCGAGTTTGCCATCGCAGATGATGATATACGGTATGTGCTCAATGGTGTTTATGCTTGTTTTCAAGACGGGAAACTTACCTTGGTTGCCACAGATGGGCGTCGCTTGGCACTCTTTGAAAATGAGTTGGAGTTCCCTGAATCTCAGCAGGTCTGCGTCATCCTGCGCAGTCGCGCCGTACCCGAGCTTCTCCGTTTACTCGGCGAGTCCGGCACGGTGCAGGTGCGCGTAGCCGCAGACCAAGTGGCTTTCGATCTCGATGATACCTTGCTCATCACCAAGTTGATAACGGGTAGCTACCCGAACTACAAGCAGGTGATTCCGAATCGCTACAACGAGCGTATTTCTATGCCCGCACAGGAGCTCCACGAGGCTGTTCGCCGCGTTGCGCTGCTGGCTGCTGAAAAGAAAAATACGGTTCTTTTCCACATTACCCCTGGGGTGATGGAAGTGCAATCCGGGTCAGCGGAAGTGGGTGATGCGAGCGAAGAGGTACCCATTGATTACGACGGTCGTGAATTTTCAATCACTTTCAACGCCGATTACGTGATAGCTCCTCTCAAGGCTGTGGGAGAAAATGAGGTAGTGATAGACCTCATCGATGCTTCCAGCCCCGGGGTCATGCGTGTGGCAGATGAGTTCCTCTACGTCCTCATGCCCATGCACTCATAACCCCAACCACGGGAACGAGGTATCGGACTGAGCAGTCTTGCTGCGGACGCACCGTGCGAACATGATTTTCTGTCGGTCGCAGGTGAAAGAATTTCGCGCTTGGGAGCGTACAAGTTATGGATGCGAGTAAACGGCATCCATTTCACACCTATGAAAACAATAACATATCTGGTCATGTGCACGTTGGCAGCATCAATCCTCACTGCGCAGAGTCCACAGGATTTGGCGGATAAGCTTCCCGCGCCCGTGCCGGATGCCTCAGGCAAAAAGTTGCTGCTCCCGGAGGTACCGGGTGCAAAGGTAGAGCTTGGAGGAGCGGATTATGAACAGATCATCGACCAAAAAGGCAACGTGGCGCGGGGGATAGAGGACACACCGGTGAATGTGTTCCTCCGTGTGTCCAAGGATGGACAGCAGGCGGACAGTCGCGACTATGAGATCACGATACCGGCGGAAGAGCCTCAGCCAACGGGTGCGAATGAAAAACCGGCGGTTGTTCCGGCTATTTTGCAGTGGAAAGGAGGTACAGGGGAATGGAAACCGAGGGGCGAAATCCGTGTGGTGCTGCATTCTGACAAATCCATGAAGGACTTCATCACGCGGGAGTTGGAAGCCGTGTCGGGGTTGCCGGTGAAAGTCCTCGGAAAGGAAGAAGTCAAAGGTGACGCCGAATGGGACATCAGCTTGGAGTGGACAGAGGGGAGTGCTGAAAGAAAAGAGGCACAGGAAACCTACCAGATGGATATTACTCCGCAGCACATTGCGGTGAAAGCGGGAGGGCTACAGGGGGGAATATGGGCTGTTCGTACCCTCCAACAAATCCTGCGCTCCCACAGCGGTAGCGTGCCTTGTGGCAGCATTCTCGACTTTCCGCGTTATTCCGTGCGCGGTTTTGTGTTTGATATCGCGCGTACCCCCTTCACCTTGACTGAATTACGAAATGTCATTGACACGATGTCGTGGTACAAGATGAACGACCTTCACCTCGTCATTAACAACAACTTTATCTTCCATGAGAAGTACGTTGACGCGCAGCGTGACCCGTTCAAGGAAAGCTATGCGGCTTTTCGTCTGGAATCGAACCGCAAGGGTCCCGATGGTAAGCCGCTTTCTGCTGAGGATGTGTCGTACAGCAAAAAAGATTTTGCGGAGTTGGTGAGGTACGCGAAAGCGCGTGGTGTACGCATCGTACCGGAGTTCGACACCCCCGGACATGCCTTGTCCTTTACGCGTTTGCGCCCGGACCTCATTTACGGAGGCAAAATGCGCGGTCATGTGAAGCGTCGTTGCGAGATGCTGGACGCGGCGAATCCGGAGACCCTTAAGTTTGTGGCAGACGTGCTCGATGAATACTTGCTGCCGCAGGGGGAAAAGAAAGCGGTGCTGGAAGACTGTGACGTGATTCACGTAGGGGCGGATGAATTCTATGGGGAAGCGGAGGACTACCGGAAATATACGGATGGCTTATTGCGTTACGTGCAGAGTCGGCACCACACCCCGCGCGTGTGGGGAAGTCTGAGCTCTAAACCCGGCAAAACTCCGGTGCTTGCTAAAGGAGTGCAGCTCAATCTCTGGAATACCGGATGGATGAAGTCGCGTGAAGCCGTAAACCTCGGCTACGATGTGATCAACACAAACGATGCTATGCTTTACATCGTCCCCTTTGCCAACTACTACCGAGCGGATAAGAACCTGCGCAGACTCTACGAAAATTGGCAACCGAACAAAATGTACGGAGAAACATTGCCTGCCGGTCACCCACAGCTTATCGGTGCGGCTTTTGCCGTATGGAATGACACGACAGACCTCCTGCACAACGGTTATGGAATGTACGACATTTGGTCCATCATCAGCGATACGGTGAACACTCTCAGTCAGAAGATGTGGGGTCCGGCGAAAGCTCCGCGTTCGTACGCACAGCACCGTGAGCTCGTGGATGCCATCGGGAACGCACCCGGTTGCAACCCTACCTACGCGTGGAAACACGACGCAGAGCCGGTGAACATTACGCCCGGGCAACTACCCATGAATACAGATCTGCCCGACAGGGGTCCCTCGTATCACTTGACGATGGATTTGGAGCTGCAGGAAGTACGTGAAGGGGAAGAGCAAGTGCTCCTTGCCTCGCCGGTAGGGCGGCTCATTGCGGTCATGAAAGACGGAAATATTGGTTTTCGACGTGCAGATGCCGCTGAGTTCGAGTATAGTGCGAAGCTGCCGGTCGGTCAACGAGTGAAACTAGAACTCATCGGCACACCGGGCAATACAAGGTTATTGTTGGACGGTCAAGAGGTAAGTAGCATGAGACTCAACACCTACCTCAGTATTGATGAAGGCTTTCAGCACCGCACTAAGGGGTTGGTTTCCACCTTCATCCTACCTCTGCAAACCATTGCTCCTTCTTTCAACGGAAAGGTGTATTCCGTGCGGGTCGAAGAAAAATAAAGTCAGGTCTTTTCCTGCGGCATCGCCGTTTTAGCACCTCAGTATCTGTTCCCATCTTTACTTTGATTCCCCCCTTTTTTTGACATATTTTCATATTCCGGCTTGCACTTGAGAGTAACTTCGTGTAGAATCCGCGCGTCTCACGGGGCATTAGCTCAGTTGGTAGAGCGGTTGCATCGCACGCAACAGGTCAGGAGTTCGAGTCTCCTATGCTCCACTTACAACAGGACTTTTCTTGGAACATCTGCGTGTCAGGCTTGACTTAGAGCAGGATCTTGTGGTATATTGCGTTCATGAACATGGTAAAGAAACTTACTGTACTGTGCTGTGGGGCAGGGTTGTGCTGTCACTTGTGGGCAGGAGAGATCAAAGAGCTTCCCAAGCCGGTGATTACAGGCGGTATGCCGATCATGGATGCCATCAACTCCCGTGCTTCCGGTAGAATATACGATTCCAAGAAACCACTCGATGATCAAACCCTCAGCGAAGTGCTTTGGGTGGCGTGGGGCGTCAATACGCATGGGACACGCACGGTAGCTACAGCGAGGAATGGGCAAAACATGAAGCTGTATGTGCTCACACCTACCGGTACGTGGTTCTACAATGGTCCCAAGAATTGCTTAGAGAAAGTCAATGACGAGAATCTCATACCCCTAACCGCTAAGCAACCGTTCGTGAATGATGCCCCGGTGCACCTACTCTTTGTGGCTAAGGACGATGAATGGGGGCGTTGCCACGTGGGTTCAGCTTATCAGAACGTCTATCTGTATGCTGCTTCCAAGGGACTGGTCACCGTCATTCGCGGTTTGATTGACGCAGACGCACTTACCGCCAAACTAGGGCTCACTGACGGCGAACGCGTCATTGCTCACCAGACCGTAGGCTGGCCGGGAAAATAGTACCTGCGTCACTGCGTTATTACCACACCTGCTTTTTCCAGCTACCCCACATCGCAAATGAGGGGTTCGTTTCTGCGTCTGTCCCAATAAAATAATTGCGATGATTTTTAGGAACCTTCATGGGGCGAGTGTGCTTTGCCCTGCCTCCAAACTTCTTCGTCTTGCCCCAGCAGGGAAAATTTGGTAACATAGTGTCATGAAAGGAACCGTGAGAGCTGTCATAGCACTACTTTTGCTCATGCTGAGCACCTCATGTGCCTACCTCCAAACTCACAAAAATGTCGAGGAAATGGGCGCGTACTACCAAGGCTACTTACTGGACAAAAGGGAATTACATGTTTACCACCGTGCTGCCGACGACACATGGTATGTGAATGCACGCAGAGCAAAGTTTAGGTTGCACTACCCATCCGTGCACGATTCCGTCTTTCGCCGTAAAGATGATTCCCCATATTTCCGGGTCAAGAGCATCGCGAATGACTTCGTCTACCACCCCATCCGAAAGTCCACCGCTCAAGTCCTTACCGCACCGGACGGCTACATGTACCTCAGTGTACTCGCGGAGGATATTCAGCGCGGTGAATCCACATGGAAGGACTCTATATCGGCTACGAGCGTGTACCCCGTGAAAGCCGAATTACCCGGAGAAACTACTTTTCAAATGCCCGGTACCCGCGTCCCTTTCAAAAAATCTCTGTACGCGCGCATCCTCGGTAAGACTGACTTTGTTGTCGTGGACGTTCCCGGCACCCTTGTCTACAACATCGCTATCCCCATCATGGTTCCTTTTGTCTTCTTCTACGAATTCACATCGTCAGATGACTGATCAATAATGCTTTATCGAGTTATTAACACATAATGCAGATAAATACTGTGAATAAAAATGTCAGTAACAGTGTGGATAACCTGATATGGACTTGGTCTCTTTCTCTCGGTGGCTTTATTGACAAATTACGTACTCTGTAAACAACTTAATAAAAGTAGTTTATATAAGATATTCCACATATTCACATTCCTGATGATGAGGATATAAAAAATAGAAAAATATACATCAGCATGGAAACCGCAAAGAGGGACATCGACCGCATGGCAGAAGCCTTGCAACTGGCGCGCAAGGGCGAGGGTACAACCTCCCCGAACCCTCCCGTTGGTGCTGTTATTTACCAAAAAGACCGGTGCATCGGCAGGGGTTTCCATGAAAAAGTCGGTTTGCCACATGCCGAGCGACGCGCTATCCAAGATGCTCTGGAACACGGGTATGCCGATGACTTGAAAGGAGCAGACCTCTACGTTACCTTAGAACCTTGTTCGAGTTTTGGGCGTACTCCCCCGTGTACGCAAGCCATCTTGAACTCCGGAATCAGTCGCGTGGTTTACGGCATGGATGACCCTGATGCTCGCCATAGGGGTCGCGCCAAGGAAATTTTGGAAGCGGGCGGTGTGCAGGTGTGTGCCGGAGTTCACGCGAATGCCTGCCGGGCTTTTCTGCAACCTTGGGTGTATAGCGTTTTGCATGGTCTACCTTGGGTTGTAGCCAAAGTTGCATGTACGCTGGATGGGCGTATGGTGCGCCGCTCAGAAAGGTGGATCAGTTGCGAAGAATCGCGCCGTTTCGCACATGAACTCCGTCTTAAAAGCGATGGCATTTTGGTTGGCGGTCAAACCCTGCGCCGGGATAACCCTGCCCTCACTATTCGTTCTCCTCTCAGTCCTATTCCCCTCTGCAAAGTGCAGCCTTGGAGGTTTGTCCTGACCCGAAATAAGTCGCTTCTTCCACAGGACGCTGTCATCTTTACGGACGAGCATGCGGCGCGTTCGGTCGTCCTCGAGCACGTCGACGATTTTGAAGCAATGCTGCGTATGATGCACACGGAGTACGGCGTTGTCCGTCTCATGCTTGAGTGCGGCGGCTCTCTGCTGCGCACATTTTTAGAGCATAACCTAGTGCAGGAGTGGATGCAAATCGTTGCTCCTATACTCTGCGGCGGTCCCGAACAGCTCGTGCCGGGTACCTTCCTTCCCCACGAGGTGCACCTCCGTCACCTCTCCACTCAACCATGCGGTCAAGACCAAATCCTGCGTGGTACATTACATCACGAAGTCATCGAACCGCTCCCCTGACTCCGTCATTTCGGACTCCATCAATGTTCCACGTGGAATAAATGGAATGCCGGAGGAAATGCCGCAGCTTCAGCGTACTTCATGCCATACTGAGAAGTCGCCGCACTTCCTCGAGTTTGTCGATGGGGGTTGTTGCTTTCAAATGAGGAAATTTTTTATCGAGCAAGATATATTCCCCGTGGCGAGTGAGCAGGAGTTTTTGTCCGAATACTTCGACAGCCGTTATATCGCGACGCGATGCGAGCACCTTAATTTTTTGCAGCAGAAGCAGAGTTTCCACAGCTTGTGGCAGGGTACCGAAGCGGTCTTTCCATTCTCGGTGTAGCTTATCCACTTCTTCAATCGTCGTACATTGGACAAGTGAGGTGTAACATTCGATGCGGGCGCGCGTGGAAGGAACATAATTCTCGGGCAGGAAAGCACCTAGGATGGAATGGTCTTCGCTCAAGGCAGCTGTTACTTCGCTCATGCAAAGGAAGTCTGCTTTCACCGTAGCATCGGCTCGGCGTGTTGTTATCACACCCCGCAGGCGATCGATACTCTGTCGTAACAATCGGCAATATAAATCGAAACCAATGGCAGCAATGTGCCCGCTTTGCTGTGTACCCAGCAGATTTCCTGCTCCGCGTATCTCCAAGTCTCGCATGGCAATTTTGAATCCACTACCCAGAGCCGTGTACTGTTTGATAGCCGACACCCTACGCCGGGCATCTCCCGTGCACAGGTGTTTTTCCGGCAACAAAAGGTACGCGTATGCTCGCTCATTCCCGCGTCCTACTCGTCCGCGCAATTGGTAAAGGTCCGCCAGTCCGAAACGATCCGCCCGATCAATGATGATCGTGTTGGCATTCGGAATATCAATTCCGCTCTCGATGATCGTGGTCGAAAGAAGCACATCTGCTTGTCCGTTGACAAAGGTTCGCATGATCTGCTCCAGCTTCGTCTTTTCCATTTGTCCGTGTCCCGTTACGATACGTGCTTGAGGTACAAGATGTTTCAGGATACTTTCCATGCGCAGAATAGTTTGCACGCGGTTGTGCAGGAAAAAAACCTGCCCTTTGCGTTCCAGCTCACGTTCGATAGCTTGCTTGATAAGCTTTTCATCGTAAGGGCACACAATCGTCTGCACAGGCAAGCGATTAGGGGGCGGAGTATCGATTGTACTCATATCACGTGCACCCATAAGTGCTACATACAGAGTACGTGGAATTGGTGTGGCAGACAGAGTCAACATGTCCACCATGCGGAACACGCGCTTAAATTGCTCCTTATGGCGCACCCCAAATCGCTGCTCTTCATCAATGGTGACCAAGCCCAACCTCCGGAACACGACATCCTTCGAGAGCAGGCGGTGGGTGCCGATGACAATGTCGACACTTCCGTCACCCAATCCGGCAATGATCTCCGGGACGCGCTTGGCAGGGGTAAAGCGACTGAGTAGTTCAATGTGGAAGGGATATTCGCTCATCCGTTCCTTAAATGTGCGGTAATGTTGGTCTGCCAACACAGTTGTGGGTGCTAATAAAGCCGCTTGTCTGCCACCTGTTACGCACTTGAACGCCGCACGTAACGCCACCTCCGTTTTTCCGAAACCCACATCTCCGCAAATCAGTCGGTCCATCGGGCGATCAGATTCCATATCCAGCTTTGTTTCTCGGATAGCATGCAGCTGGTCTACTGTTTCTCGGAAAGGAAACGCCGTCTCAAATTGCCACATCCACGTCGTATCCGGAGGGTGTGCATAGCCCGGATTACTTTCTCTTTGTGCCTGTACTTCAAGGAGTTGAGCTGCGTAATCTTGAATTGCTCGTTCTGCCGCTTTGCAAGTCCGTTGCCAGCGTGCATCTCCTAAGTGATTGAGCTCCGGCGGTTTGGAACCAAGTCCCATGTACTTAGAAATGAGATGCGCCTGACTGAGCGGAATGCGCAACAAAACCCCACCTGCATAGCAGATATGCAGCTCTTCCTCCTGTGTCTCTTCGCTGCGTACGATGCCCGCAAATCTACCGAGCCCATACGAAGCGTGTACTACGAGGTCCCCCGTTTCGAGTTCATTCAACGGAGTCTGCGCCTGTGCCGCACGAATGCGTGCTTCTCTTCCGACGGATGCCTTACGCCGCATGGTCGCGTGCCGCCCAAAAATTTCCGCCGCAGATAGCACCGCTAATTTGGCACTTGGAACTGTAAAGCCACACGGTAATTCCCCGATGCGTGCCTGAACGGCATCCCACTCTCTCTCTTCTCCGCATATCTCCTCAAACCGCTTCTGCTCGCTCTCGTGGTAAAAATACATCACAATGCGCCACTTCTCCTCCCGCCATTTCTTGAGTATCCGCTGCACGTAACTCCGCCGTGCTTCCTGCATTACAAAGTCCCCACTTTCGAAACTGCCCAATGGCGTGGGTGAAAAGTTCAATCCATCGCGCTGTACTGCTTCGTACATCGGGTGGTTTGGTCCCACACTCTCTGCCGGATGCTCCAGTAAAACTACCTGCCCCGCCACACCCGTCCCGGGTAGGGCAATCGTGACATCTTCCTTTTTCATCCAGTCCTGCAGCGTTTCCCGTTCCTCCGGTTCCCGAAGAAGGAGGTCTGCACTGCTCAACTTGTGGTAAGAAAGTTGAGAATCGACATCAAACGCCCGTATGCTTTCGATTTTGTCGTCAAAGTATTCAATGCGAAGAGGTGAAGGCGTCTGAAGCGGAAATACATCCAATATTCCGCCGCGTAGGCTCCATTGATTGCGTGCCGTCACTTGGTCTGCCCTCTCAAACTCACACTCTGTCAGCAAAGACGTCAGTTTTCCGAGCGAATACCTCGTTTCTCCCACTTTCAAGTGAATGGCTGACGGTATCCCCTGCCCGAACTCCGGTACGGTATCATCCAGCCCGGCAGCTGTCACGACCACCACTTGTGTCTCGCGATGGGGCAGAGTCAGTCGATAAAGCGCGTCCAATCGCTCAGCGGTCACATCGGGGTCTCTCACTGCCTGCTGCACCTGCCACTCCTGCTCCGGCACAAAAAGAGAAAGAATCCCGCTCCACAGCGTAATCTCATTGCATATCCTCTCCTGCATCGGTAGACCATCCGCTACCACCCAAACCCGTGTTCCGACCTTAACTCTTTCCGCCACCATCGCTACCACAAATGCAAATGCCGCCGGACATGTGCTCGGAAATACCACCGGCATTGCTCCATCTCCCCGTGTACACAACCCCCCCAGCACCTGCGCAAACGGCGCGGCACTCGCAACCATCTCTGTAAGCCCTTTCGCTATACCAGTGCAGTTTACCAAGCCGTGTCTAGACTGTCAAGCAACGCCGCTTACCTCGCTTGGAGAAATGCTGCGAAAAAGTGTGAATCAGCTTGAACCTGCAGAAAGAACTTTACACCACCCGATTTTCGGATAGGATAGCATGCATGCAGATGAAAGGATGGAATACGATAACCATAGGACGTGGGGAGCAACCTCAGGTAACGGAACAGGATTTGTTCGAAATGGTCCGGCAGCTCGATCCGGATGATTACGACGAAGCCGTCCGGTGCTTTTTGGAGGATGTAAAGCGTGGGGAAGAAACTCCGGAGACGCTTCGGCACGTGGCAACACTACTCTTGCAGGACGAGGTAGACTTAGCACCGGAGCTCAAGGAGATGGGAGTGGAGCCGGATGAAAAGCTCATCGAGGTGCTGTTGGCGTTGGGGGCTGACCCGGATGTGCCGAATGCCTACGGAGAACCTCCTCTCCACTTAGCCGCCCGATATGGGTACCACGCTATCGTACGCATGCTCATACCGGCGGGCGCGGATGTCACCCGCCGCAATTCCCGAGGGCAAACTGCCCGCGATCTGGCAAGTGATGAACTCATGAGGGAACTGCTTACCCCTCCGGTCGTGCCGGAAACAGAGGCACAAAACGAATAAGACGTACGGGGTGAGCATGAAGTACGAAGCGAAGATTCACGGAGACTCGGTGGTAGGCGGAGGTGCTGGTACCTCGGTGGGGGCTTTCTTGGCGAGTTCCTCCTGTATTCGCTCGATGCTGGTTTTCAGCGCAGCGGCTCTGTCCGAGTCAGGGGCGGCGGCGACTGCTTCCTTCCCCCAATGCAGGACTTCCGGCATATTTTGCTCGTATAAATAACTTGTCATCAAGACTTCGCACATATACTGCCGCACCTCCGGTAACCACTGATCATCCTCCAAGAGCTTTTTTATCACCTCGCGGAGGCGGGTTGCGACTTCCTGAGGTTTCAGCTTCGTGGCGTCACCGACGTGTTCTGCGACCTTAGTATTGACGAGTTTCAGCTGACTTTTATGCAAGTCTCGCCTAGCGAGTATCTTGTGCAGACCGGTCACGTCACGCGAATCATTCGTCAATATCTCCTCATTGAGTCCCGGATAAGCATCACGAGTTTTCTCCGGGAGCAATTCCCGCGCTTGCATGAGCAGGATGCCGCGCTGTTCTCCCTGTGCGTCACGTGCCTCTTTGAGCTTGGTCACAAAAAGGTTACGTAACCTTACACCGTCTCGGAGCACCCGCATCACCTTCTCTGCATCGTCCCCCTCAACGGTACAAAAGGCGTATCCTGTTTCGTCCGTCAGCACGAGCGTGGGAAGCCCCTGCACGCTGTAGTTTTGGAAAAAGGACTGCAAAATATCTGCAACGGCAGGAGTCACGCCGCGCTTGGACGGGTCCGACACGATGGCTTCTACTGTATGAAGCTTGTTGGACTGCACAAATTGGGCAAAATCTTTCGATTGCAGCAAATTTTTACGCAGATTATCGCTCGGTTTGTTCCATCCCGGACCGTCCACCAAAATCAGAGCCATACTTTTCTCCGCTGCCACCTGCTTCATCTCCTGCTTGTAATCTAGGCTCCATTTGACCTCCTTAGGTCCACAACTCACCTGCACGATTGCCAGTGCCACTGCCGCCGCTGCCAACCATCTGCTCGTGCTCTTGTTCATAGATGTATCCTATCCGGACCCCGCCCAATTGTCAAGCCGGACTCGTACTTACATCTGCCCCGAGAAAATTAAAGGTCTAGTGGTGGGCGATAGTTTTGCGGCAGGGAGGCGCGGGGAAGATAAAGTGCGAAATATGCAGAGTCATCTCTCGTTCGCTTCATTCTTGCGCGAACGAGTCCAATGCACACGTTTTACGAATACGTGTGTCAAGTCATATTTAGAAATTCCTTTCCTTTTATTTCAAAGGAATGGCAAAGGGTGCTGTCACCGCACCATCGACAAATGTTGCGCAGTTATAAATTTCTTCAATACAGAATATCAGAGAGTTAACCCCCAAGATCTACGTATTCGTAATACGTATACTTTCCCCGCCTTCGCTACGCAGTAGTCGCAGGATGTAGATTCCGGTTTTTCCGTCGTTTGCAAATTTGCCCGTTCAAAGGCAGGTCAAAGCAGGTGGGGGATACGGAATGAACGCCTAATCTTTGGTTTATGCGGAACACACTCTTAGATAACTCGTCTGACCTTCTATGCATGGGGCACATGCTTAGGCAGTGCATTAAGAACCCCGATGTGAATATGATTCGGATAGCCACAGGGTTTTGGGACATACCCGGTACCGCCGTGGTTGTGGATGAACTTAAGGAGTTTCTTAAACGGGACGGCGCAAGGCTTTGTCTCCTCATCGGAAAGGACCCCTTCGTTTATTCGCACATGTTGAGTAATCTCAAGTACAAGGGTCTCAAGTACCCTGATGATTTCCTCAGAATCGGATTAGATGAATTGGTCAAAGAACTCAAAGATGAGTACAGGGAGGTCATGGGACTCCTCCTAGATTACTGCGAGGGAGAGCATCCCAAAATCCATATTCGAATTTATAAAAGAGAGCAGGCGGAAGAG
>CAYWNS010000019.1:0-26013 GCA_964459715.1 uncultured Akkermansia sp. | reverse complement strand
CGGAGAACAAATGGGGCTCGGCTCGCGTAAGTACGAACTGATCGAAGTGCAATAGGCAAGGTGGGTGACCGAAAGGTCACAGCCGTCCCAAGAAAAATACGAGCTTTGTGGTGGGCGATGGCTTTGCGGCAGGAAGACACGGGGGAGATCAAGTACGAGGTACGAAGTACGAAGTACGAAGTGAAGGAGTTAGGCACAACGGAGTTGCGCAGAGGGAGAAGGAAGAAGCAAAGCCAAAACGAGGTGTGGGGAATAAATCGAAGCACCCGTGAGGATGACACGTCTGTGGTATGCGAAGCCATGGAGAGGTGCTCGCGTGGCACCGGTATCCATCACGCATGACACGACTTGCCACAACACTCTCATCACGCACGTTTTTCTTACACGACCCGATTTCTTACCACATTCGCCACTCCTTGGCTATGCTACTTCGTACTTCGTATTGGGCGTCTGCAACCCGCATGGGGATTAGCATGGCGGCGTTTTTCGAAAATTTTACCGGGACAGGTGTGGTGCGCGGCGATGCAACTTTGTCGCACCCGACATTAGGCTGGGCAAGGGGGGCAGGTTGTGCTAGAATGAGGTTGAAGTACGATGGCGGATGAGCTGAAAGACCTCGGTTTCGCGCGCTTGGATATGTCGCGCGAGGAGCGAACCGGACTCCCGGAAACAGTCTACTGCCCCGGGAAGACGCCGCAGCAGCTCATCGACATCCTGCGCGCATTCAAAGAGCGCGGAGTCGCGGTGCTATGCACCCGCTGCGATGAGCGGCAGGCTGCCGCAGTTAAAGCCACAGAGCCGGACGCGGAGTACGACGCAGTGTCGCGCACACTGCATTTGCGGGGGCGCGGGGCACCGACATTACCGGGGGTAGTGGCGGTGTGCACGGGAGGCACAGCCGACATTCCGGTCGCGGAAGAAGCCGCCCGCAGCGCGTTGTACTTCGGGGCAGAGGTGCAACGCTTTTATGACGTCGGGGTGGCGGGGTTGCACCGACTGCTCGGTTGCCTAGCGGACATACGGCGGGCGCAGGTGGTCATTGCCGTGGCGGGCATGGAAGGAGCACTCGGCAGTGTCATTGCCGGGCTCGTGAAAGTGCCAGTTATCGCCGTGCCGACGTCCGTGGGGTACGGAGCGTCTTTTCAGGGGCTGGCTCCCTTGCTTTCCATGCTCAACACCTGCGCGGAAGGGCTCTCCGTGGTCAATATCGACAACGGGTTTGGGGCGGCTGTGCAGGCGTGTCGTATACTCAACCTCCTTCATAATCAATCATGAGCAAATATCTTTATCTGGAAGGGAGCTGTGGCATCAGCGGCGATATGCTCGTGGCTGCCCTGCTGGACTTAGGGGCGAGTCGCGCAAAATTGGATGCCGTGCTGAGCAGCCTGAGCGCGCGGGGTGACTTTTCTTACACCCTCACGCAAAAGACCTCCTACAGCATCGCCGGGTGCGACTTCGATGTGCGCCTGCACCGGCATGAGGAAGCCCGGGAAGAAGCCTACCACCACCGGCACCATCACCGCCATCTGGCAGAGGTGGAGCAGGTGCTCGCCGACACAGAAATGCCCCCAAAAGCGCGTGCGCTGGCGAGTCGCATCTTCCGCATTGTGGCGGAAGCTGAAGCGCACGCCCACGGCTGCCGCCCGGAAGAAGTGCACTTTCATGAAGTCGGGGCTTGGGATTCCTTGGCAGACATCATCGGTGCCGCCGTCTTGGCGGATGATTTGGCAGTGGATGGCTGCGTGGTGACGGGACTCACGGAGGGAGAGGGGAGCGTGGTTTGTCAGCATGGGGAGCTCCCGGTACCGGTACCGGCGGTGCTCCGCATTGCGCAGGTTTACGGGATACCCCTGCACCGCTGCGGCACACGCGGTGAAATGGTCACCCCTACGGGAATTGCCATAGCCGCAGCCCTGCGCACCCAAGACGCGCTCCCGGAGACCTACCGCGTCCTCCGCACGGGCATCGGCTTGGGCAAGCGAGACTTCGGACGCGCGAATTTCCTGCGTGCCATGCTCATTGAACCGGTCGCGACACCGGAGCAACTCGTTGAGCTTTCCGCCAATATCGATGATTCAACGCCCGAGGAGCTCGGGTTTCTCATGGAGGAGCTCTTTCGTGTTGGGGCGCGCGATGTGTGGTACACCCCGTGCTTCATGAAAAAGAACCGCCCCGGGGTCGTGCTCGGCGTGCTCGCCGAGGCAACCCTGCTCGGGGTGGTTGAGGATGCTGTCCTGCGGCATAGCAGCACGATCGGGCTCCGGCACCACGCCGTGCAGCGCACGACAATGCGGCGAGAATTCCGCGAGGTTCGGCTTCCCTACGGCACTGTACGTGTGAAATTTGTGAACTACGGGGATATATCACGAGCCTACCCGGAGTATGAGTCGATGAGGGAACTTGCCCTCGCCACCGGACGCACCCTCCGCTCGATCCGCGATGATGTAGCCGCTACACTTGCCTTACACTCATGATAAAAGACAAACTTCGAGATGCACTTATACGGCATGCCGACAGCGGGGTGGCATTGGCTTATTCCGGCGGGACGGATAGCTCCCTGCTGCTGCACGCCTTGCTCCGCTTGCGCACTGAGGGACTCGTGCCAAACGTGGTGGCGTTCTACTTCCGGAGCTGTCTCCAGCCCCCCGAAGAAGGGGAACGCGTGCTGCAAAGTGCGCGCGCCATGGGAATAACACCGCAAATCATTGACACGCAGCCGCTTCGCGACCTGCCGGAGATGCGGAATAACCCGGTCAACAGGTGCTATCTCTGCAAGAGCCATCTGTTTACCACACTCGCGCGGCGCGCGAATGAGCTCGGTCTGCGCTGCGTCATGGATGGAACCAACGCGGATGATCTCGAGCAGTACCGACCCGGGCTGCGGGCATTGAGAGAGCTCGGTGTGGTATCTCCGTTGGCAGAGGTTGGGATGCGCAAGGCGGATGTGCGAGCCCTCGCCCGAGAATGGGGCTTATCTTGCGCTGCCAAACCGAGTTCGCCCTGCCTAGCCACACGCATGGAATACGGGGCACCCCTCACGGAGGAGAGGTTGGCGCAAGTAGCTGAAGGGGAACGGATTTTGCATGAATTATTTCCGGATGTACCCTTGCGGCTGCGTGTGCACGGCGAGAAATTGGCGCGGCTCGAGCTTCCGCCTGACCAATGGGCGCGGGCACTCGAGCTGGCACCCTCTATTTCCGCTGCCCTTCACAAGCTCGGTTTCATTTATACCACGCTGGATTTACGGGGCTTTCGTAGTGGAAGTATGGACGAAGTTATTTCAACCACACCCTCTTAATCTACATGTTTGATCCGACACTAACCGTTCTTCTGGGACTTGCCGTGGCGGATGCCGTTTTGCATACGCTGGCGGGACCGGACCACTACCTGCCGTTTGTCATGATAGCCAAGAGCCGGGGTTACAGTATGCTGCGCGCGTTGGTATGGACCTTTGTGTGCGGTATCGGGCACGTGGGTAGTGCCCTGTTAATCGCCCTGCTGTTTATGTACGCCTCGCACCTGCTCACAGAAGCTCGTATGGAGTGGATTAACGAGAACCGGGGGAATCTCGCGGCGTGGGCACTGATTGGGTTCGGTGCGGCGTATATGATCTACGCGATGCGCCACAATTGGCTGCACCGGCACCACAGTCATGAACACGGGCACGAGCTCATCCATAGCCACAGCGGTCACGTCACGCCGTGGATTATCTTCATCATTTTCGTGCTCGGTCCGTGCGAAGCACTGCTCCCCTTGCTTGCCCCGGCAGCGGCTCTCGGGGCGGGTGCCGTCGCGCTGGTTACCATCGTGTTCAGCATTTGCACCATCGCCACAATGATGCTGGCTGTGGCTGTGGGTCTTAAGGGGCTTTCCCTGCTGCGCTTTCATTGGCTGGAAACGCATAGCGGCGAGGTTGCCGGGGGCACGATCATGCTCTGCGGCATCGCCATTGCTTTCTTGGGTCTGTAACCAACAGGAAGCAAGGGGAAGTACGAGGTACGAAGTACGAAGTACGAAGTAGCAAAGCCGAGAAATGGCAGGCGGGGTGGGAGAGCCGGAAGCGGCACGGAGATGCGCGTGCGATGGGGGATGTGGTGAAGCAGTGCGGGTGTACGCAGCGAGCGGGGGAATGGAAGTACGAGGTACGAAGTAGCAAAGCCGAGAAATGGCAGGCGGGGTGGAAGAGCCGGTAGCGGCATGGAGATGCGTGTGCGATGGGGGATGTGGTGAAGCAGTGCGGGTGTACGCAGCGAGCAGGGGAATGGAAGTACGAGGTACGAAGTACGAAGTACGAAGTGGCAAAGCTGTAGCGTGGGGACGGAGAAGAGCAGGGGGACGGTGCTTCGTTCTCTGGGGTTCTCGCACGGGTGTGGTGGTCGGCGGGGTGAGGAGAAATCAAAGCTCCCATGAGATTGATGCCGCCCGTGTGTGAAAAGCACGTGAAAACGACATAGGAAGAGACATCGCGGCGATTTTCGGGAAGTTTTTGGGATAGGTATGGGAACTCACATCCGTCCCAATAAAATTTTCAAAAACGATGCAGTACTAACCCCTATGCGGGTTACAGACGCTCTGCGCGCTGAGGGGGCATCGTCCTCACGGGTGCATGGATTTGGTTCCCACGCGTTGTTCCGGCCTTGCCTCTTTTTCCTCCCTCTGCGCAACTCCGTTGCGTCTAACTCCCTCACTTCGTACCTCGTACCTCGTACTTGATCGCCTTCGTGTCTTCCTGCCTCAAAGTTACCGCTCACCGCGAAGCTCATATTTTTCTTGGGACAGATGTGGGAACTGAACGCTTTCCGTATGCCGGACTTGTTTTCCCCGCAGGAATCATGTAGAATGTCGGCATGGATACGCCACTTGACGCTGTTTCTGTTCGGTTATGGAGTGCTTTTATGGCGGGTGACGCTCTCGGAGCTCCGGCGGAATTTTTGGATCGGAGCGAAATCCTAGAGTACTATCCCCGTGGTTTACGCCGTATGGTGAGCGGGTTTGGTATCATGATTGACCGTCCGGTCGGGGAGGTGACCGATGATACCCAAATGGCTGCCTGTTTGCAGTGTTCCTTGGAGCGAGCCAATGGATACGACCCCGCCGTGGCACGCGAGGAATACCTGAAGTGGCTCGCTACTGACCCACCGGACGTTGGGGAGACGGTGAAGTGCGCCCTAGAGGGGCACCCAAATCCTGAATCACAGGGTAACGGTGCCCTCATGCGCGTTTTCCCCATTGCGCTCTGGGCATTGTCGCACCCGGACTTCGACTGGCAGCGCGCAGCCATGGACGATGCCGCCGTGACCCACCCGAACTTCACCTGTCAACTCGCCAATCTCGTTTTCGTATCCGCGCTGCTCTACGCCCTGACCACCAAGCGTCAGTCGTCGACCCAAAAGGGGGCTGAAATTTTGGCGCGGGAGGTACTGGAGCACGCGATCATGACCTGTGATTCCTACCGTTCCCACCCCGAAGCCCGCAAAATCACGCGCATCCTTCGGGCTTCCCGTCATCATGCTCCGGAATACGACGGCGAGTTTATCGGCTGGGTTCTCGTAACCCTTCAGGGGGCTTTCTATCAACTACTGCACGCCCCCTCCCTCCGGGCAGTCATCACGCGTTCAGCCTCAGCCGGTGGTGATACCGACACCAACGCTGCCGTTGCCGCCGTTCTTTATGCCGCGACCTTCCGCGAGACCTACCTTCCCCAATCTTGGCTCACCACCCTCCACTCCGCCAACCCCGAATACCGAACCCATCTGTCCCGAGAAAATTAAATATTCTGTGGTGGGCGGTGACTTTGTGACGGGAAGGAATGGGAAAGTACGTACTTCGCACCTCGTCACATCTGTCCCAATGAAATTCTCGGGAAACGCCGCCATGCTAATCCCCGTGCGGGTTACAGACGCTCTGCGTACCAAAGGGGCTTCAACATCACGGGTGTACTGATTTATTCCCGCGCATCGTTCCGGCTTTGCCTCCTCCCGCCATGCCCGCGCAACTCCGTTGCGCCTAACTCCTTCACTTCGTACTTCGTACCTCGTACTTGATCTCCCCCGTGTCTTCCTGCCTCAAAGTCACCGCCCTCCACTAACCCTTTAATCTATCCGGGACAGATGTGACGTGATACCTCGTACTTCGTGTTGGCTTCGCGCTTGCGGCTGCGCTCGATTCATGGTACAATGCGCACGCATGAAGGAGATTGACCAGCTACGGGAGCAGATTGACCGAGTGGATGCTTCCATCGTGGAGTTGCTCAAGGAACGCATGAAATACGTGCACCGCGTGGGAGAGATAAAAGCCGGGGAAGGGGGAAAGCTCTTTGTACCGGAGCGCGAGAGTGCCCAGCGTGCCAAACTCGCCGAATTAAACGCGGGCGTGCTGCCGGAGGAGGCTCTGCTGAGTATTTACCGCCAAATCATCAGCTGTGGCTACCTGCTGGAGGGCGGACTCCGCATCGGTTTCTTAGGACCGGAAGGCACGTGGAGCCACCAAGCAGCCCTAGCGCGGTTCGGAGAGAGCATCTCCCTGCTCCCCTCCCCGAGTTTTTCGCATGTCTTCGATGCCGTCGAACGCGATGAGCTGGACTACGCCGTGGTTCCCATCGAAAACAATACGGCGGGGTTTGTCACTCAAACGATGGACCTGCTCATGGCAAGTCCGTCCATTCGCATCTGCGCGCAGTGCATGCAAAGCGTACAGAATTGCTTGTTGGCTAATATCCGGTTCGAGGAAATTCGCGTAGTCTACTCGCACCCGCAAGTGCTCGCTCAGTGTCGCCGTTGGCTGCTGCAAAATCTTCCCCACGCGGAGCAAATTTCCACCTCCTCCACCGCCGCTGCCGCCAAATTAGCCCTGTCGGAATGTGCGAAGGGAGCGGCTGCTTTGGGAAGCAGCTTGGTGGGTAAGCTCAATGGCTTGCAGGTGCTCGAAGTGAACATCCAGGACAACGCGGAGAACACCACCCGCTTCGCCGTCATCGGCAAGCAACTCACGCATCCCACGCAGAAAGACCGCACCACTATTTGCTTCGGCGTGCCTCATGTCCCGGGGTCGCTGGCAGATGTACTCTTGCTCTTCAAAAAACACGGCATCAACATCTACTGCATCGACTCGCGTCCCGCCCGCAATATCTCTTGGGAATATCTTTTTTACATTGACGTGGAAGGGCATGAACTAGCCCCTCCCCTCCGAACATGCTTGGATGAGCTGCGGCGCGGTAGCCCCATGCTGAAGGTCCTCGGCTCTTACCCCGAATTGTGATATGCCTTTTTCTGTGGACCATGCCATGGATTTGCTGCGGCACGCGCACTCGAGTGGGCGCATGCCACACGCCCTCCTCCTCACCGGCGCGGAATCCGAAACAAACGCCCTTGCCTTGAGTCTCGCCGTTTACCTGTGCGGCGCGCGCGCAGCTTCTCCGGATGAACTCATGCACCCGAATTGTCGCGTTCTGCGCCCGAGCTCGAAACTCCGCACCATAACGATCGATTCGATCCGCAGCTTGGATGACTTCCTGACCATGGTCATGCCGGAAGGCGAAACCAAGCTCGTCCTCGTTCTCGAAGCCGACCGCCTCTCGGAAGATTCTGCCAATGCTTTCCTTAAAACACTGGAAGAACCTCCTCCTCAGTCGCTTATCGTCTTATCAACTGAGCTACCGGACAGCCTTTTGCCCACCATCCGCTCCCGCTGCATCCGGCTGGGACTTGCGGAGCCCGACCAAGAAGAGCATCTCAGCGATGTCCAAAGGCGTTTTCTACCCGTTGTCCGCCCGGCGTTGTCCAAACTGGGCTCAGATGTCACGGCTCTCGCCCTGCGCTCTGACTTGCAGGACTTTTTATCCGGGGAACGCGCAGAAATCACCGACCGCATCACCTCCGCCCTCAGAGCCGAAGCTAAGAGTATCTCAGAGGGGACAGGAGTGAGTGATTGGGAAAACCGTCAAAAAGAAGTAACCGCCGCGATGATTGAAACGGAATACCTAGCGTGCCGTTCTCAGCTGCTCGATTTGCTTTTTCTTTGCCTCGGACAGGCGGTGCTCATCGCTTCTCACGCGAAAGACGTGAAGCCCTTGGCACCGGAAATTGAGACCGTGGCTCAGCGCGTGGGCGTGCCGGAACTCGTCGCCCGCATGCACGCCGTGGATGCCCTCCGTAAAGACTTGTCCTTCAATGTGAGCGAGCCCCTCGCTCTCGATGCCCGTTTGTCTCAAATCATCGGCTCCTCCCCCTATGAATAGTATGACAGGTTTTGGGGCGGCTTCCGTCCCCTTTTGCGGTGCTTCCCTCCGTGTCGAAATCAGCGGCACCAACCGCAAACAACTCGAGTGCGTCATCAACCTTCCACGTCCTTGGGCGGTGCTGGAGTCTCGTGTCCGCGAGCTCGTTGCCGCCTCGGTCTCTCGCGGTCGCGTGAACATCTTCGTCGCGCCGGAAGCTGCCTCGAGCGAAGAAAAAGCGATACTTCGCCTCAATCATGCGCGTTTATCGGCTCTTCGTGAGTACTTAACAGAGATAACTAACGTATGCGACCAGCCTGTCCATCTCACCCTAGACGGTCTGTTGCGTCTCGGTGTTCTCTGCGATACTGTGGAAGACATCCTACCGCCCGACCAAGTGTGGACCACCGCTCTCCGTCCGGCTCTGGGGCGGGCTTTGCGGGCTTTCCTACAGATGCGCGAGCGCGAGGGGCACACCCTCTGCGCCGACCTGCTGGAGCGGGTGGGTTCTTTGCGCTCCCTGCGTGACCAAATGCTGCGTCTCGCCGCAGACGTGCCCGCGCATTACCGCGAAATGCTCCTCCACCGCCTGAAAGAACAGAACCTCGTGCCGGAGGAACCGGACGATCGGCTTGTGAAGGAGCTTGCCCTCTTCGCGGACAAATGTGATGTAAGCGAGGAAATGACGCGTTTATTCTCTCACCTTCAGCAATTTGAAAATATTTGCCGGGGTTCCGGTGCCGTTGGACGCTCCCTCGACTTCCTCTGCCAAGAAATCTTCCGTGAACTCAATACCACGGGCGCGAAAGCTTACAGCGCGCCCCTCGCTCATGCTGTCGTCACCGCTAAGACGGAATTGGAAAAGATTCGCGAACAAGTCCAAAATGTCGAATAAGTCCCTTGGTTCTCTGCTCATTGTGTCCGGTCCGAGCGGCTCGGGCAAGACCACTCTCTGTCGTCGCGCGGCTCAGGACGGTCTCGCTTCCTACGCCGTCTCTTGCACCACCCGCCCCCCACGCCCCGGTGAAGTTCACGGCACCGATTACTACTTCCTGAGTCAACAAGATTTTGACTCTCGCGTCGCCGCCGGTGACTTTATCGAACACGCCTGCGTCCACGGCAACTCGTACGGCACCCTCCGCTCGGAGGTCATCCGCCACCTGCTGCAAGGGGAAAATATCGTCATGGACATTGATGTGCAAGGTGCTGCCTCTATCCGCGCCTGTCAGGACCCGCTCATCCGCCGTGCCCGCGCAGATGTTTATATCTACCTGCCGATCCATGAGATAGAAACCCGCCTCCGCGCGCGTTCCACCGACAGTGAGGAATCTATCCGCCTGCGCCTCCACAACGCCACTATCGAAGACGCCCACCGCTCCGAGTACCAATTCATCCTCCCCTCTGCTTCCAGAGAACACGACTACTCTCTCTTTCGAACCCTCATCCTCGCTCTTTCCCTCCGCACGTCTCTGTGCGCGGGAGCATAAATCAAAATAACGCGTTACGCCATGAATGCCACCCCCTCAGACCCGCTGCTCCTTTCCCCCCTCCCGCATACTTGGGTGCTGGACTTCGACGGCACCCTCGTGCGCCACAACGGCTACAAAATCGGCGAAGACGAGTGGTTACCCGGTGCCCTCGAATTCCTGCGCAGCATCCCACCGCAGGATTGCATCATCATTCTTACCGCCCGTTTCGAGGAGGACGCATTGACTAAGACTCGCGCTTTTTTGGAGAAGTACAGCGTGCGTTACGACCACTTGCTCTTTAATCTCCCGCAAGGAGAACGCATTCTCATCAATGATACCAAACCCTCCGGGCTGTGCTGCGCGTACGCGTTTTCCCCGCCCCGGGATGCCGGTCCGTCCTCCCTCCACTTCCGCATCGACGAATCTCTCTGAATCAAGCCCGTCCCGAGAAGATTGCTGAAAGGCGTTCCCATGCGGGTTTTTACACGCTCAACGGGAAGCGCAAAGTTATCGCCTTACTCTAAGCGTTTAACTCATTTGAGGCGGGTCTGTTCAGTAAAAGCAGATTCAAATTTTGCTTGACAATTGGGGGAATTCAAGGTATTTCATTGCCACACCAAACCCAAATAGATTGAGTTATGGCACACATGAACGTGATTCTCGCGACGAAGATAGAAGGTCTGGGCAGTGAAGCCGACCTTGTAACCGTGAAAGCCGGATATGGGCGAAACTACCTTATCCCGCAGGGGCTGGCGTTGGAAGCGACCCCGGCGAACAGGCGGTTCATCAACATGCTCCGCAAGAAGCGGGCAGAGCGAGAAGCTGCCGAACTCGCCAACTTCAAGGAAATTGCGCAGAAGATTGCCGCTGTGAAACTAGAGCTCACGCTCGAGTCCGGGGAGAAGGGTCGGGCGTTCGGCGCGATCACGAACCGGCAAATCGCCGATGCCTTGGCTGCGCAGGGAGTACAGATAGACCGCCGCGCAATCGACCTCGACAAGCCGTTGCGCAAGAGTGGTGACTACGAGATACCCGCGAAACTGCATCCGGAGGTGGTCGCCACGATTCGGTTGCACCTCGTGGTGATCGGCGAGGAACCCGAGCAGAAACCCGCTCCGGCGGAGCAAGCCCAAGCCAAGGCTACAGCTGAGTAGCGTAACTTGCGCCGTTGCCGCGAGTATGGGCAGCGACGGGGAGCGGAGTTGGCGCGCGCACCGTTGGTCTGTCGCGTTTGTGCGCACACGGGCGGGACGGTTCGTGGACTCACATCACGCGAACAAGCCCCACCCAAACACCTCCCGCCCAAAACGAGGAAACGGGACAAATTCAAGCACCCGTAAGGAACTCAGAAGGGGATTTCATCGTCATCCGGCTCCTGCGGTTGCGGCTCAGGGGACGAACCTGAGGGATGCGACGCGTAACCACCGTTCGCCGGGGCACCGTTGCCTTGGCGGTACCCGCCGGAGTAGTTATTGGTGCGTGGAGCAGCGGTCGCGCCGCCGTCCCGTCCCCCGGAAAGCAGCTGTAAATTCTCGGCAATGATTCGGATGCGACTCCTCCTCTGACCGGTTTGCTTATCCTCCCATGAGTCCATCTGCAAGCGTCCCTCAATAAAGACCGGGCGACCTTTCGCGAGGTATTGAGCCGCAATTTCGCCGAGGCGACCCCAGCAGGTGACATCCAAGAAAGTGACCTCTTCGCGTCTTTCGCCCTCGTTCGGACCGGAGGTAATCCTATTCACGGCGAGGCGCAGCTCGGTGACCGAGGTACCGCGTGGGGTCGTGCGTACCTCCGGGTCTGCCGTAAGGTTCCCTATCAACATCACTTTGTTTAGATTGGCCATGGCGATAAAATCTGTGGTTACGATATTCGTTTACGCTCTCATTCTACGCAAAGTCCCCCGCCTTGGCAAGTCAAAAACACGC
Source organism: uncultured Akkermansia sp. (assembly GCA_964459715.1). Lineage (GTDB taxonomy): Bacteria > Verrucomicrobiota > Verrucomicrobiia > Verrucomicrobiales > Akkermansiaceae > Akkermansia. The sequence goes on along the minus strand of CAYWNS010000019.1, from coordinate 14,404 downwards.
CGATAAACGAATTTCTTGCCGACCACATACCCCCAGTCACACCTGTCCCAATAAAATTTTCGAAAACCGCTGCAGTGCTAATCCCCATGCGGGTTACAGACGCCCAACAAGAAGTACGAGGTACGAAGTACGATGTGGCAGAGCCGGAGAGTGGCGGGCGTGGTAGGCAATGGATGCGTGCAGGAAAAACGTGTGTGATGAGAAGTGTTGAATCACCACGGCTGTAACCGGACGTGTCATTTGGGATGAACAGTGGTGCCTCGCGAGTATCTCTTCATGTATCCGCCTGCCACGTGCGCACCAACCTCACGGAGGCATGGATTTATTCCCCTCGCACCGTTTCGGCTTTGCCTCCTTCCGCCATGCCCGCGCAACTCCGTTGCGCCTAACTCCTTCACTTCGTACTTTGTACCTCGTATTTCCTATCACCCGAGTTTTGACACAGCAGAAATGGGCAAAATTCTCGAGCGGTCTGTGCCGGGGATGCGTTCCAGTTGGATGCAAGCACCTTGGGGCATGCGCTCGTGCAGGGCTGCGACGTGCGAGATGACGCCGATCAGCTTGCCCTCGCCGCGCAAATTTTCGAGACTGCTGAGCACCTGCTCTAGGGTGTCTGCATCGAGCGTGCCGAAACCTTCATCCAAGAACAAGGTGTCAATGGCGGTACGCACTCCGGAGAGCTGAGAAAGACCGAGAGCTAGAGCGAGCGAGACGATAAAGGTTTCGCCGCCGGAGAGGTTGGAAGCGTCGCGTTTTTCCATCTCGTCCACCCAACGGTCGATGACATCCAGCCCGAACTTGCCATCCCGCTTAGAACACAGAAGGTAACGAGAGTGCATTTCGGCGAGACGATAGTTGGCAGAGGCGATGAGTACCTCGAAAGTGAGCTGCTGCGCGTAGCGTTGGAAGCCATCCTGACTGCCGCTAATTTTGATGACATCGCACAGCAGAGTCCACGCGGCGACTTCCTTTGTGAGAGTTTCGACTCGTTGCTGTTTTTCCGCGTTCTTCGCGCGGCGGTCGGCGTCCTTCTCCAGCTCAATGCGGAGATTAGTCACACCCTCCCTTACACGGTCTAGGGATTGTTTTTCGGTCTCCACATTGGACTGCAACGCCTCTGCCGTCGCGTCCAGAAGCTCCGGCGATACTGCGTTCACGCGTTCCTTGCGCAGGTCTTGGGCGTTTTGGCGGCAGTGCTCGCGGATACCGTTCGTGGTAGTGACATTTTCACGCAGTCGGGCTTGCGTCTTGGACCACCCCTCGATGCGCGGGATGAGAACGATAGCTTTTTCGGCGGCGGCTTCATCGGCAAACGAGTACTTATTCAGTGCCTCGGCGAGGTCTTTCTCAGCATCTTTCCCTTGCGTACGGGTCTTTTCCAAGCTCTCCTTCGCGTCACCCAGACGGGAGGCACAGGCTTTCCTCTCCGCGCTGACAGAATCGAGAACGTGCTGAGCATCGGTGAGGGCTTTTTTGAGCTTATCCTCGGCGGTATTGATTCGACTGAGGGCATCTGCCACAGATTCATCCTTATCCCAAACTTCACGCCGCTGTTGCGAAGCGGTAGCGAACAAGTCCTTGACCTTTTTTTCATCCTCTCGGGCTTGTGCCAGTGATTTCTTTGCCTCAGCGACCTGTTTCTTTTTCTCGTCTAGTTTTTGCACACGGAGACGTAACTCAGAAAGCTGAAATTTTCGGGCATTGAGCTCGTTGAGTAGTTCGACAGCTTTCTGCGCGTCTGCTATACGAGACTCTAGGTCAGCGGGAAGAGCATCGAGCCCCGCCCTGCTGAGAGCGGTGAGTAAGGCGGCTTCCTCGCTCTTCAACCGGGTTTGGTTCGCTTTCTGCTCACCCTCGAGGGAGGATTTGCCGCGTTCCGCTGCCGTCAATGCCTTTTGAGCGGCATTGTGTTCTTTCCTCGCAGCCGCCTGCATCTTTTCCGCTTCCCGGATGTCGGCATCTTTGGCAAAGTTAGGGCGTTCGCCCGGTTTTTTCGAGCCGCAGCAGGGGCAGCACTTAAACTCTCCGCTCTTAAAACGCTCATACAGATCGGCTAGCTGGGGTTCCAATCCCTTGATTTCCTTAAGTTTTTGCAGGCATTCCTCGGCGGCGGCTTTTTGTTCCTCGCATTTTTTAGCGTTTGTTTGCGCGGTGCTCCATTCCTCCCGAGCTTTCTCCAGCTTTGCCTTATTTTCGGCAACTACTTTCTCGGTTTCTTTCTTGACTTCGGCGCAGCTTTGCACTTGGCGCAAGTTTGCTAGGAGCTTATCGGGAGATTTTTCGGTACATGAAGCGATTTGCCGCGATAGTTCCGATGCCGCCTTTGCCAATTCCTTCTCGGAGGGGATGGCTGAATATCCATCGGGCAGGTGCTGAGAAAGATCAGTCTGTACGAGATCACACTCGCGCGTACGAGTTTTCAATTCGCGATCCTTACTTTCGGCAAACCTAGTGGCACTCGCGACTTGGGCGCGGAGTCCGGTGAGTTTTAGTTCGATGGGTTGAAGTACTTCGCGCACCACCTTTTTCTGTGCGTCCAGCTTGGGAAGACCCGTGTCCTTAGCGTCACAGGCTTTTTTCAACTCCGCTTCGGCTTGGCTTTGCTTCGGAGTCAGCACCTCCAGCTGACGCTGCAGATCGGTTACCCTTTTCTGCGACGCGTTCAATTCCTTGCGCGCGGTTTTTGCGCTATCGAGGGAATGTTTCACCTCCTTGGCGGAAAGAGCCAGTTTCAGTTGGCGGGCATCTTCTCCTTCCTCAAAGGACTTTTGGGCATCGATAGCACGCACGGCTTTCTGTTCGGCTTCCTGTAGGTCGCGCTCCGCTTTGGCGACTCTTTGTGCCCAATCCAGTGCGACTTGGTATCTCTTTGCCTTTTCCGCGACGGTCTTTTCCGCTTTTCTCAACTCGCTGAGCTCTTTCTGCTTGGCTGCCAGCTCCTCATCTTTCAATACTTCCTCCGGTTGAATTCCGGCGAGCTCCTGCTGCTTACTCTTGATGGCTTCTTTTACCTTTTCACCGATGGTTAAGTAAATTTCCGTACCGGTGATCGTGGAGAGCACGGCGGCGCGTCCTTTCACGTCTGTTTTCAGGAAATCGGCAAACTGCCCTTGCGGTAGAATCATGCAGCGCATGGCGTTGGTGTACGACAAGCCACTGAGCTCCTCCACCTTCGCTTCAACATCGGTTTGCTTGTTCGCGAGAGTCCGGTAGGTGCCACCCGGGGATAATTCCTCGAGTAGACGGGATGGTTGACCGAAGAGTGACTGGGCATCCCGCCGCTTGGTGCGCCTTTGCTCGGTGCTCACGGCGTAGACCTTGCCATCGGAAGCCTTAAACACCACGCACGCATAACACCGATCCTTCCCTCGCGTCATCACTTCATTGTTGGACTTTGATATGCTGCTTTGTCTGGGAGTTTTCCCGTAAAGAGCGTAGCTGATGGCATCCAAAATGGACGACTTGCCGACACCGGTGGGACCGGAAATGGAGAAAATGCCGCCGCTGCAGAGAGACGGGTCCTCGAAGTTGAGCTTGTATTTACCGGCAAGCGAGTTGATATTCTCGAATTCTAATTCTATAATTTTCATCGTTTTTGGAGGGTTGCATCATTGGAGCGAACGAGCGGCTTCGAGGGCTTGGCGGAATAGATCCTCCGTTTGCTGCGCCTGTGCGTCGCTGAAATCGGGGTGGGAGTCGCGGTATTCGGTCAGACAATGGTCGAAGATGATTTCCGGAGTGTACGATGTCAGATTGACTCTCCCCGTGGTAGGATCAACCTGCGAAGGAGGAGCAGCCGACGTGCGCACGGGGAAAATGACGGAGTTCGCGGGCAATGCCTCGTGTACACGCGTGCGCAACTCATCCTGCGTCATATCGCCCCCCGCGTATTCCAGCTCGAGCCACAGTGTGCGTGGATCGCCCACGCATTCCGACCGCAGACGCGCGAGCGCGGTGTCGAGTTCCTCCCGGATCGCGCAGCTGTATTTCTCGTACCGGATGCTCTGTGGCACGGGCACGGCACGCACCCGCAACTCCGGCTCCGTATCCACCACAAAAACGAGGTGGTTGTAGCCGCCTTCATCCGCGCCCATGGGGAGTGGGCTGCCCGAGTACAAAATGCGTCCCCCCTGCGGGTCGGAAGCTTTGTGGATATGCCCGAGTGCCACGTAGTCAAAGACATCCGAGAAGAGTGTCGGCTCGACGACTTCGACCGTTCCCACAGCAATGTTCCGCGTGGAGCGCGTTTTTTCCACCCCTGCTACCGGCAAATGCCCCATGGCGACCACCGGCAGCCCGGGATGCTCCGCTTTCCAGCCCTTCGCAACCTCCGCTACCTTATCGTATATTTCTTTGACACCCAGTCGATACGATAGGCTGTACCCGTTGCTGTCTTTGAGGTCCGTCGCGACGGAGACATCTGAGACGCGCAGGAAGGGTACGGCGCACACCAACCCTGTGAGCTCGCCGCTCTCACCCTGTATGGGGATGCAGCACGACCGAATGGCTTCGTCACCCGGCGAAAGGTGCGAGACCAGAGAACAATGGCAGCGATCCAAGAAACTGCTCACGCTCTCCAACTGAGCCACGGAATCATGGTTCCCGCCCGTGACAATGATGTGCCGACACCCCATCGTGTCAGCTCGACTCAGGAAGTGGTTGTATAGCTTACGCGTTCCCTCTCCGGGCGTTCCGGTGTCGAAGATATCGCCGCATATCAGCAGTGCGTCAGGTTTTTCCTTTTTCAGAAGCTCAAGGAGCCATTCCAGAAAAGCGGCTTGCTCCTCGTCCCGCTTCTGCTCTCGCATGCGGTTTCCTAAGTGCCAATCGGCCGTATGGATAATTTTCATATATTTCGAGATTATTGTACGGGAGTTCTATGCAATTTTTTAAATAGGTGTTTCAAACCATTGAACAACGGAGGTCGCCCGGAGGACATTCGAATTATCTCATTCATTGTAAGTCTATAGCAGGCACAATAAAAAAGCGGAAGTTACAAATTGTTTCAGCGATGGACTTGTTCACGCTCATCCGGCTCTGTTTATTGCTGACTCACAGGTAATAAGAAACCTACTTACCCCAAATTCCGCCCCGACATGTTCACGGACTTGATCAGGCATGACAGTCTTTGTACAGTACTGATTATTAAAAAACAAGAGGACTGTAACATGCCGAATTCGCCCGGACTTGTTCATTTGTCCTGCCGCAGAGCTGCCAATCAGGAATTTCGCGCATGGAAGACGCGGGGGAGGGAGATTTCGGGATGGGATACGACATCATACGGTAAAAGCCGGGTCATCAATGAGATATGACCACGGGAGTCCATATCGGGCGAGAGCGTCCATGAAGGGGTCGGGGTCATTTTGCTCCATGTTGAAGACGCCCGCTCCGCCCCAGATACCGGAGAGGATGAGGCGCGCGCCGACGGCGGCAGGCACTCCCGTGGTATACGAAATGGCTTGCGAACCCACTTCTCGGTAGCAAGACTCGTGGTCGCAGACATTGTAGACGTAGACCTTCTTGTCTTTTCCCTCCTTCTTGCCTTGAATGATGCAGCCGATGCAGGTCTTCCCGCGCGTGGATTTGCCGAGATCGCCGGGGTTCGGCAGAACTGCTTTCAGAAACTGCAAGGGCACGATTTCCACGCCATTGTACAGCACGGGGTCAATGCGTGTCATGCCCACGTTTTTCAACACTGTCAAGTGGTTGAGGTAATTGGGCGAGAAACTCATCCAGAACTGCGCCTTGCGGATAGTCGGGATATGCCGCACGAGTGACTCCATTTCTTCGTGGTACATGCGGTAAATTTCGAAGGTTCCCACTCCCTCCGGGCAGGTGAAAGTTTTGTGCTCGCTCATAGGCGGTGTCTCCACAAAATGCCCGTTTTCCCAATGCCGACAGGGTGCCGAAACTTCACGGATGTTGATTTCGGGGTTGAAGTTTGTGGCGAAGGGATGCCCGTGGTCGCCGCCGTTGACATCAATGATGTCGAGCTGCTCAATCACATCAAAATGATGTTTGAGAGCCCACGCGGTGTAGACGTTGGTGACCCCGGGATCGAAGCCGGAGCCCAACAGCGCAAAGAGACCGGCTTGCCGGAAGCGTTCGTGGTAAGCCCATTGCCAGCTGTACTCGAACTTGGCAACGTCGCGTGGCTCGTAGTTGGCGGTGTCCATGTAGTCGCAACCGGCTTCCAAGCAAGCGTCCATGAGGGGTAAGTCTTGGTAGGGCAGTGCCACGTTGAGCAACAACCCGGGCTGCACTTCTTTCAGCAAACCCACCGTGTCCGGTACGTTGTCGGCATCCAACTGATGGGTGGTAATGTGCACCCCTTCCCGCGTCAAAACATCGGCTGCTATCGCGTCGCACTTGCTCTTTGTGCGCGAGGCGAGGTGAATTTCCCCGATGACATCCGCCATCTGCGCACACTTGTGCGCCACCACATGTCCTACTCCGCCGGCTCCGACAATGAGGACGGATTTGTTCATACCTGCCCCTCGGTTTCCGCGTTGTACATCTTCACGTAGTACTCATCCGCCATGCGATCAGACTCGAAAGCCGGAATAATATCCGTCATCGCGTTGAAGACGAGGTCCGACCAAGCATCCGGATTGTCGTAGTAGAGCGGCAACACCTTGGATTCCAGCAAATTGTAGAAATTATCACGATCGGAACGGTCGCGGGCTTCGATCGGCAGCCCCGCTTTGGCTTCCGGTATGATGAAGCAGTTCTCTCCATCGCGCGCGAACTCCCTCACCCAGCCGTCATTGGTGGATATGGTGATAGAGCCATTCATTGTGGCGGACATGCCGGAGGTGCCGGAAGCTTCGCGTGTCACCACGGGGTTATTCAGCCAGATGTCAGACCCATTCTTGAGCAGTCGGGAGAGCTCCAACTCATAACCGGTCAACACGACACAACGTGGGTAGCGCGAACTCAACTCATTGAGTTTGTTGAATATATCTACCGCCGAGAAGTCCGTCGGGAAAGGCTTCCCCGCCCATATCATCTGCACGGGGCGGTTCGTGCGCTGCAGCATGCGTTCAAACATGACCGGGTTCTCCGTAATGAGTGCCGGTCTCTTGTAGGCGGCGAAACGACGCGCCCAGACGATCGTGAGCGTATCTTGGTCGAAGAGGTGCCCCGTTTGTTCACCGACAGCACGGAAGAGCCCCTTCTTGAGGGCACGCTTGCGGGCACGAAATGCCTTTTTGTCCCCGCTGTGGAAAGCTTCCGCGAGCTCCGGGTCCTGCCAGTAAGCACTGTTCTGCGCATTGGTCACGTGGGTAATCGGGCAGATGTCGGAGTAGCCCTGCCACATCTGACGCGAAACCTCGCCGTGGAGCTTTGACACACCGTTCGCGATGTGCGAGAGGCGCAGAGCAGCCAAGGTGTAGTTGAAGGTTTGCTCGCCCGGGTCGAGTTTAAGCATGGAACGCACTTGCTCGAGCGACAGTCCGTCGAAGAACGAGAAGTTCGCCATCAAGTTAATGTCCATTTTCTCGTTGCCCGCTTCCTCCGGGGTATGCGTGGTGAACACGAAGTGCCTACGCACATCTTCCACATTCCCCCCGTTGTGAGCCAGCATGTGGAGAGCCGCGCCTATAGCGTGCGCCTCGTTCATGTGGTATATCTCCGGCTCCACCCCCAATTCCTCAAAGAGCCGCGCCCCGCCATGTCCGAGCACGATATACTGCGAAATTCGGGTCATCGGGTTGGAATCATAAAGCCTCTGCGTAATCGAGCGACTAACCGCGTCATTCTCCGGCAAGTCTGTCGTCAGAAAGAACATCGGAGCTGTCCCGAAGGTCTCCGGTCGCAGGAAATACGCTTTCACCCACACCGGGGCATTGCAGATGCGTATGAGAAATTTGATGTTGTGGTCTTCCAAGAACGTATAGTCGCGTCGGCGATACTGCACCGCCATCGACCCATCTTCCGCGCGTATTTGGTTGTAGTACCCATACGTCCAGAGAATACCGACCCCGACCAAGTTCTGCTTCAAAGCCCCGGCTGAGCGCATGTGCGAGCCGGAAAGGTAGCCTAGCCCCCCCGAATAAATCTTGAAAACATTGTCAATGGCGTATTCCATGCAAAAATAGGCTACTGACTTCCCGTACTTCGGGTCAATTTCATACGGATGCGCATACTGCGCCGGTAAAAATGATGCTGTACTCATGGTCGTTCTACATTAGGCGAACCCCGCTCACATGAGCGGGCTCGTCCCCCCCCATTGTACACGATGTTCCCCCTTCAGGCAACAAAAATATATTGCATGATGCGCGAATCGTGGCACGCGATGAATGCGAAGTACGGTGTGAAGGAGTTAGGCGCAACTAGGTTGCACAGATGATGGCGAGGAAACAGGGCAAGAAAGCCGCGCGGAGGGCAAAATAACGCAACCGTGAGGTTAAACTTCTGAGAGATGCAGCGCGTGTAAAGAACACGTTGGAACTGACTCTGCGGCGATAACTGGGAAGCTTCTCAGGACAGATACGATCACAGATGGAATATTTGTTGCGGTGCGCAATGTTAAAAGCGGAAGTAGATAAATGGATTGTAGGTGGAGGCTTCCATAAATGAGGCACTCAGAACAAAGAGGACAAGGAGCCATGTGTTTACCAGTGCGATGCGGATGTGACTGCGATCCTGCGTCTCTATCATCCGACTGAAGACAGGTGCCGCACCGATGATGCCCACCACCAGCGTGATGACCTCGAGCCTGTCCGCGTAGTAGAGCAGTTTGTACGGGGGCTCCGTCGCGGTTTCCATCCCGGACATGGTCAGGAGATAATGCCATGCGTATGTCAGGGTGTCTGCTCGAAACATCACCCACCCCACCATGACGACAAGTAAGAGGTAGCAGTGCCGCGCTATGTTGAAGAAAATGTTTTTACACTCCCTGTGTAGTCCGGTCATTTTCTCGAGGATGATGAAAAAACCGTGCCAGAGTCCCCACACCACAAAATTCCATGCCGCGCCGTGCCATATCCCGGTCGCTAGGAAAACGACAAAGAGATTGAGGTAATTTCTCCCTTTGCTGACTCTGTTCCCGCCGAGCGGGATGTAGAGGTATTCCTTGAACCAAGTCGAGAGCGAGATATGCCAGCGTCGCCAAAACTCTGTAATCGACTTGGAGATGTAAGGATAATTGAAGTTCTCGAGGAAGCGGAAGCCGAAAATGGAGCCAAGTCCGATAGCCATGTCAGAATATCCGCTGAAGTCGTAATAGATTTGTAGGGTGTAACAGACCGCCCCGAGCCACGTGGTAATGCAATCGAGCTGTGCCACGGGCTGAGTAAATACCTTGTCCGCGACCGCTCCCAAAGTGTTGGCAATGAGAATTTTCTTGGCGAGCCCCACGATAAAACGTTTGACGCCGTATGCCACTTTGTCAAAGTCCGTCGTGCGATTGTCGATTTGGTCGGCAACATCGTGGTACTTCACGATGGGTCCTGCCACAAGCTGCGGGAACAGGGTGATGAAGAGAGCAAGCTTGAAAACATTGCGCTGCACCTTCGTCTCCCCTCGATATACATCGATGACATAGCTCAGTGCTTGGAAGGTGTAGAACGAGATGCCGATGGGCATGACCACCTTGATGAAGTCTATATGTCCTCCGATGAGTGCATTGAGGTTCTCCGCGAGAAAATTAAAATACTTGAAATAAACGAGGAAACTCAGGTTGCCCAGAATCGTCAACCACAGTATCGTCCGCTTATGCTTAGACTGTGCAACAAACAATCCGCCCAGATAGTTGATTAAAATGGTAAGCAGCATTACTGCCACATACCGTGGTTCGCCCCACGCATAGAATAGGATGCTGGCAATCAGCAGGATGTAGTTTCGAATCTCCTTCCTTGCCAGCGCATACAGAGCACACACGATGGGCAGGAAGAGGAACACAAATGTCATAGATGAAAATAACATGACTTATTTTTTGAAAATGTTTTCACAACTCTGCAACATGGACTTAGAATTCTTCCCCCATATTGAGAATATGAGGATATCAGGCTTAAATTCGAGTATCTCTTTCTTATAGTATTTCATAATTTTATACATATCCCCTCCCCGTAATCGGGTATTCAGATTTAAACGGATGTATTTTGTTCTGGCGGCTGAGTAAGGGAAGAAGACGGAAAAGTTGTCATTTTGAGACGTGCCAAGCAGCATAATCTTGTATACCCCCCCCCCTGTATACGTAATCCTTTGTGAAATTCCCTTTTTTCATTGCGAGTCTGTCCCCATTTTTGTGGTCATAGTAGTTATACATGGGGACGGAGGGACATCGATCAACTTTAGAGACAAAGAAGTGCTCCAATAAACGACTATTGGCAGGGATGTAAAAATCTCGTTCCCATTTATCTCGTATGAGTTTGCATTGAATCTGTCTATAGTCCTTCAGCGAGACAACCGGTATATCGGGAAACTCCTTACGAATCTCCCTCGTCAGTGCTCTATAGCCGATGTAAGCACCCCAATCTGTCCAATGGTGGGTCTGCTTGAAAAAAGTGTAGTCCTGCTTGGATGCATCTCGCAGTTCCTTCCATGGGTAGATGTATGTAACATGTTGTCTCCCGACTAAGTATTTGATCTGTTCATGAAACGCATTCTCTGCTAGACCTTTATCTTTATCCATCCCGTATCCATACAAATACTCTTGATAAACACTCTCCTTGCGGGGCACTACGAGGACGTACAATTTAATGCGATTTTCCTTGCAGAATTTTCCCAGCCTCTCGAGGTTGGTAACGATGGGTTGTATATGTTTCCGATTTATTTCCGTGGCAAACGGCAGAGAAAATGTCCATCCGTTATCCAGCATTTGCCACGTATATGATCCTTGAATAATATGCTGCTGTATCTCCCCTTTGATGACATCATGCAATTTGATTAGCTCTTCGCGCCCGCCCAAATGATCGCAAAACCAGTCATCGTACCTTTTCCCAAAGCCTGCGTTTCCCACGAGTACTTCTGAAAGCTTAGGGCGTATGGTCAGAGTTCTATTTTCTCGGAGAGATCTTTGTGCATCAGATGTACTGATCATAGGAACTGCGATGAGAAGAAAAAAGACATACAGGAAAATAGCATCCTCCAGCCTTCCGCATTTGTATGAAGTTGTGAGATGTTGCAACAGACCTCCGGATATAACAAAGACTAAGATACTCAGTGTAGCGATATACCAGAAATTTTTTGTTTTTCTCAGATTGAAGTCATTTGCATCAAAGTGATGCCTACGAGCATCAAACGAAATCTTAACGGTATCATTTGTTTTCACCGGAACGCGCCACGAAAAATCTTTGACATAGGTCACTTTCTTCTGATCGGGGAAAATTTCTTTGTCTCCGATCCTTAAATTCCTGTAATCAACGGGAATGGAGTATACCTCACCGTAGTCATTGGATCTATAAGCACCTTTTAGCCGGATTTGAATATGCCCCTCCTTGCGTGCATATAGCGCGAGATTGTACGACTTCCACTCCTCTCCGATTTGCAGATTGGCTGTGTAGAGTTGAGTGTCTTTTGCATAACGATAGTTGGTAGAGTTACATAGAGAAGATTCTGATGAGGTAATGGAAAATGCTTCTGATCCGGTCAGGTACCCGGTATAGGCAATATCCATGCGTGCTTCTTTATTAAAAGGAGTGCGGATCAAACCTCCTACATCGTAATCCGTCCAGAGGGGAAGACACAAGATATTGGCAATGAGGGCGCATATCAGAGCTCCCAGTAATATCCTCCTTCGATGCAACTGGGCTGTAGCAGACGATTCGTGTTTGGAAGCAGGGGATTCTAAATTGTCATTATTCATATGTACTTTCAGGGTTATACCCACATTTTATGGGTGCTCCGATTCGATTCGTCAGCAATCTGCAGGAAAAAGAACGATGCTCCCTCCAACCACTGGGTGGGCAAAGAGCAAAGGTTGGTGTAATGCACGCGTCCTAGGGCGAGTATGTCATATAAAGTCTTTGCTGTATGTTAAAATGATGACTCCAAGACAAATGACCGCTATGCCGATCATCTTTTGCAGCGTAAACGGTTCATTCAGGATAAAATAGGCTAACACCGCCGTGATGATATAACCAACACTCAAAAAGGGACTCGCCAGAGAGACATTCACGCGAGAAAGCACTATCATCCACATGATAAATGAGACAACATAGCAAAACATTGCGCCGAGCAAATACCCGTTGGTCAAGCTTTCCGCCGCTATGTTTCGGAGCTGTTCAAACTCGAGAGATACCTTACCGATCTGCAGCATTCCCTGCCGGATGAAGAGCCACGCCAGCGCGTTTAAGCTTACACCGAACAGAATGACTAAGATATTTTTCATGATATCTGAGGTTACACGAATTCGAAAAGGCAAAACAGCACGTAGCCAACATACGCGCAGCAGGTACAGACCAGTACTTTGTCCTTGTAGAGATTTTCCGTTGGATCCTCGGAGGAGCAGCTGTACTTGCCCAATATGTACACGTGCCAAAAGAGACCGAAGATGACGAATACCATGCTGTAGATCATGCGGTGCGTACCGAGGTTGGCAAGCGTGTCCGGTTCCAATCAGGACGACATTTTTCATAAATGCACATTGTGTTGAATAATTACATCTTCCGGGAATGCAGTGATCAAAACTCATTTCATTCTTTTTTCGTAAAAATAGGCAGCTCTTGTTCTTCAGCGGGTGTCCCCTTCCTGTACTTTAACCAAAGCTGGCACAAAAGAGGCTCCCCACCTGTGTTTTGAAACCATGGTTTTCGGTGGAAGCCCGTAAAGTGGATAATAACAGGATGTAGAAAGGCTTCTTTCCAGTCATTGAAAGGGAATTGCGTATAAATCGCGTGATTTGAAATGAGACATGTCTCGCTGTGGAAGGGATCCGTTGCGTTGTATTTTGCGGGCATATATTGGATTCCCCCCACCGGCACAAGAGTTGCATTGAGCACGTCTTGATCCCAACGCGCAAACTTCTTTTTTTCGATTATTATTTTTTTCATCCTCTCAATGTACCCGCTTTCTCTCCATGCCGAAAGGTTTAATCTTAGGACGCCTCCTTGGAAATATCTATCACTGGGCTTAAGTCCGAGATACAGTTTTCGGTCCGGAGGAGCAGTTCCATAGGTTGCGAAACAAGCTGATTCGTTTATTTGGGGCAAAAATAAGTGTGATATATCGCTGACACAAAGTGTATCAATATCCAAGTATAGTACTATAGCAATCTCATCGGGCAGGTATTCAGCGGCCCATAGCCTAAAGTACGAAGCTGGAGTGACATAACTTGATTCTGTGGGGCAAAAGGCAAGATCTTCATCCCTGAACTTGTAAAATCTTATACCATGTCCTTGTTCCCTAACCCATTCTCTGAGCCCAGTTTCAAAGGTTTCTGCCATATTCCTGTAAATGACATGCACAATGAAGTGAGTCGCAGTATTGTTTAAGAAGATAGAATTGAGCAAAACGTACACATACCAGCACTGGTCATCATCAAAAGCCAGCAAAATATGCTTCTCATCCGAAGTATGGGGACGTAATCGGAATATCCTCCAAGAATTTACACATAACAACGTGTGTCTTAACGTGTGTTTGAGCTTTTGCCGCAGTGTACGCTTTTTCCGAGCATAGTGGTTGCCGACTCTCCCGAAGAACAAGTGTGACGCTAATCGACAACGCTGCAGATTTAACCACGCCAGCGGTAACAGAATTGCCTCTTTTAGTTCGTTTCGCGTAGTCCTTCGTGCACCCGGTACATCCTTGAGGGTACGAGTTTGTGACATATCATTCGTAATGTAAACATTCTTATGACTCATAACAATCCGCTGTTCTTGTTTATATTATTCAGTAGTCTCGGGATAATAAAGGTTTCATAAAAGATGTAAAAAGTGCTTCTAGTGCTGTATGATACCCTTTGGCTGATTCGACTGAAGAATCAGCAGCTCCCATGCGATAATTATCCCCATGGCGTGTTCGCGACGTTAGAGCACGTGCAAGCTGATGATGACTGCCTGTCCTTCGCAAGGATGTGCGAAAGTACCCTCATTGGTACGACCATACTTGACATTTTAACAAATAAGTCAATCTTCATGTTCTCTAATTTGCTTTACACAAAAATCATACATATCCCTAGTTCCTAGTGCTTCTTTGTACCAATCCACGGTTTCCCGCACTGTCTCCGTGAGATTCCAGCGTGCCTCCCACTGCAACATCGTGTACGCTTTCGTTACGTCTAGACTCAACAAGGTGTTCTCGTGCACCGCACTGGGGTCAGAGGCATCTACAATGCTGCCCTTGCCATAATAATCCACAAGACATTGAACGACCTTCCACACCGTCTTGTTTGCTTTCATACTTGGACCGAAGTTGAAGCAGGTGGCGTACTTCACGGGGTCTTCCATGAGCTTCTGCC
>CAYWNS010000018.1:0-26873 GCA_964459715.1 uncultured Akkermansia sp. | reverse complement strand
GGACGCGACAGCTCCGAATCCCCCCTCAACCGCGCCGTCCAATCCCGCCGTCAGGTCGGCTCCATCTTCAAACCCATCGTCTACGCCACCTTCTTCGAACGCGGCGGCAGCCCGCAAAGTCTCGTGTCCGACGACCGTCTCCGCCCCGGCGAAATCGCGGGTGCCCGCCGTTGGTCTCCCGGCAACTCCGACGGTCGTTTCACCGGACCCCACCCCGCCGGATGGGGGCTCCTCAAGAGCCGCAACACCATGTCTGTCCGTGTCGGTAACCGGGCAGGTCTCAACAATGTCATCAATACCGCCCTCATGGCGGGGTTCCCAAAAACTCCCAAGAAGCCCGGTCCGACTATCTACTTGGGCACTTGGGAAGCCTCGCCGCTGGAGGTAGCCTCCGCCTACACCATGTTTGCAAACGGCGGTGTGCGTCCCACGCCCTATATCATCCATAGTATCACGGACGCGGAGGGGCACGTGCTCTGGAGCAACCCCGCTGCTGTTCGCCGTGTGCTCTCCTCGCGCACTTCCAATGCCGTCTCGTCTATACTCCAACAAATCACGAAACCCGGCGGCACCGCCGGTGGTATGCAGCGTCTCGGCTTCTCTGCCCCTTCCGGTGGCAAAACCGGTACCACTAATGCCTACAAAAACGCGTGGTTCTGCGGCTTTACCTCCGACCTCACCGCCGCCGTCTGGGTGGGCTTCGACCGCCCCACTACCATCGCCGACAAAGCTTACGGCGGCTCTGTTGCCCTCCCGCTTTGGGTGGGCGTCATGCAGTGCGCCGCCGCTCGCGGTTATAGCATGGGTCCCATCCGCTCCTCCCCCGCAGGTACCAGAAAACAGGGCATCCGCCTCTGCCGCGATACCGGCATGGTCGCCCACTCCGGTTGCGAATACCAAGGCTCTGCCTACACGGAAACCATGACCGATCTCTCCAAACCTCGCCCACTCTGCACCAAACACGACCCCTTAGCCGACGATGCCGAAGACCCCGCTTTCCCTGATGATGCCCAAGCCGTCGACCCCGATGCCCCTTCTTCCCCCGCCGACTCCTTCCCCGTCAACCTGCCTGACGAGGACGAAGCGGAAGAAGTAGACTAAAGCCCAGCCGCCACCCCACAGCACATACAAATCTCCCTCTGAAAAAAACACAACGCGTTCCAGCGGAGCGGGGGGGATTCGAACCCCCGGTACGGGTTTATGCCCGTACGACCGTTTAGCAAACGGCTGCTTTCAGCCTCTCAGCCACCACTCCTTGGTCGCGTGTTAGCGTATCACCTCATCACAATTTGTCAACTGCAAAGTGTGTCCCGTCCGCAAAAAACCACGCTTGTCCTAGGCAACTTCCTAATAACCACCTCAGTGCTGATTCCCATGCGGCTTCCTCACGCTCTGCATACGAGGGGAGCATCAACATCACGTCTGCATGAATTTGGTCCCCGCGCATTGTTTCGGCTCTGTATTCTCCGAACTCACATGCGCGACCTCATTGCGCCTCTCTCCTTCACTTCGCACCTCGTACTTGATCTCCCCCGTGCTTCCCCGCAACAGAATTATTGCTTTACTCTAAGCGTTTAATCTATCAAAGATGGTTCAAATTTATGGAGGAGCGTTTCGCTGCGTAGCCACGTATTCCAAATACGTGTGTCAAGCCTAAGTTGAAAAAATTTTCCCCTTTGTTTCCAGGGGAATGGCGGAAGCCTCAGTTACATACCACGCCAAATACAGTGAAGTTGTGAATTCCTTCTCCGTAGAATATCAGTGCGTTAACCCACGAGATCTACGTATTTGGAATACGTATACTTTGGCACGCAACTAAATATATATGCTATGCATACAAATACAAAAAAAATACTGTCGGTGGCTCTCGCGCTCGGGAGCTGTGTCGCCATGTTTTCATGCTCCGGAACTCTCAAGCCGGAGCCTCCGAAAACGGTTAAGGACCCCGGCATGGTGGCTCTCTACAAGAAAGCTATCAGCGGGGATGTGAAGAGTCTGCGCGCCATCAGTGAGCAGTACCGGAACGGCACCAACGGGTTCCCAAGAAATGCACGGCAAGCAGCCAATGCCCTCTACATGGCAGCCAATGCCGGTGATACGCAGAGTCAGCTGGACCTCGCTAGGTGTTACGAAGACGGCTACGGACGCTTAACCAATCGAAGAACTGCCATGGGTTGGTACTACAAGGCGGGGCAGCAAGGAAGCAAGCTCGGGAAGCAAAAGTACGAGGAGATTGGCACGCAACTTGCCGAAGAGGAAGCTGAGCGTGAACGCGAGCGTGAGCGTGAGCAACGACGTGCCAAAGGAGAGGTAGTTTGGTCAGACGAAGAAGCCGTGAATTACTTTATTCACGGAGTTGAGCAAGCGCATGACAGTTTAGCGTTTAGCAATGTCATGTCGTATACTTTGCCGGATCAAAGACCTCTCATTTACAACGAATGCAGCAAGTGGGTTATGAGCGGGAATGATTATGCTGATAGTCGTTACATACTTGGCTTGTTGACGTTCCAAGGATGGGGATGCACAGCGAATCGTGCGCTGGGTATCCAATATTTACGTCAGGCCGCAGCGGTAGGGCATCGTGGAGCCCAACAGGCATTATACGAAGCCGGTCTTCGTTACGGTATACGTTAAATTACGCTACCCAATGTAACACATAGACATTCGGAGATCGATTATGTCATCATACGAAGAACACGTAGATTTATCCTACAACGCCCTATTTACCAAGGCTTTAGCTGGAGGTTTAGCATGGATACCGTGGGTAGGAAAGGAATATGCCAAAGCCAAGGTGAAGGTGCTGGTGGTCGGTGAGTCGTACTATGCAGGTACTCCGGCGGATTTCGACTACTACAAGCAAGCGGATGCCACCCAGTACCTCATCTGGGAGGCGAGATTCCCATTTTGGAACAGCCGCACATTCGACAACATGGAGCGGGCACTCACGGGTGTGGGCTCACTCGGACCGGTGGCGCGCGGAAATCTCTGGGAACACATCGCCCATTACAACTTTGTCCAGCGTCCGATGGATACGGTGTCCGAACGCCCGACTTGGGAGGACTTCTTTATCGGGTGGAAACACTACATCGAAGTAGTGAAAGTGCTCAAGCCGGACGTCTGCATCTTCTGCGGCATTACGGCGGCATACGCGTTCAATGCGCAAATGCAGGAGCTGGGGATAGACCATGAATCGGTTGAAGGAGAAGAGGTCGGAGCACGCTCTCTTGCGCGCGTGGCATCCATCTCGTTGGAGGATGGGTACCATCTTGCGCTGACTTTCATGCAGCATTGCAGCAGATACTTCAGTTGGTCCACATGGCACAAGTACCTGCGGCGCAGAGAACACCGCGCCATAGCCTATCTGCAGGAAATTGTAGGGTACGAAGAAAATGCGGAAGAGCAGGCGGCGGAAGGAACACCGAGGGAGGAGGAGGATTCCCGCGCCGCCTCGGTCGATGTGCCGATGCATTTGGGGCACAGACCTATCTACGCAGCGAAGTACGCAGACCTCACCGATTATGATCCCGAGGGGGACGCCAAGTTTGTATCCGTCGGTCTTGCCCAGTACGATTCGGAAAGCATCTCTGTGAAGCTATTCCGGTATTCCGGTGAACGATGGTCGCGGCAAAGTGAGGAGCTCCCGGTATACCGTGCGCTTATTCCTGCCATAGCTCTCCTGAAAACCATCGCGGCGACACAGAACGGGGGAACGGACAGCGTGATGCCCTTCGTTTTGAAGGACCCGTCCCACCTCGAGACACTCACTAACGCCATGGGTGAACCCGCGCTGCGCACGCTCTTGACTCGTCACATCGAGGAGCTCAAGGAGCTTATAGCTGAGATTGATACCGATCGCATCGGGATTCCCCCGGGAGGAAGTATATCCCGCAAAGAAGACTGATGCCGCTTCCGCCCCCTCTCTCACCTGCGCGCGGGAGAGGGGGCATCACACCCGACCCACCACGAAATTTCCCAAAAATCACCGCCTTGTTACTTCCCACACAGTTTTCACACGCCCCGCGTTGCCACGCGACCAAGTTATCGCTCTACTCTGAGTGTTTAATTTATTCGGGACAACTCTGATTTAGGCTTGACCGCAGCATCATGAGACCATATACTTACGCAGGTGCCGGGAAACATCGGTGGGGTACGCCACAATCGCGGGAGCAGAGCACTTAACATACAAAAACAATGAAAAGAATACAAAGATACGCCATCGCAGGATTGGCAAGCGTAATCATGGGCGGCGGAGTCGCCTATTCAGATGTGTTTGTAGACACGGAGGATGTCCTGAAGCCGTACTTCAAGGCAGGAATCGGCGGCGGGGATATGGAACTGAACGATGAGATAGCGAGCGCGAGCCCCGCACTGCTCAGTAAGGCGGTGGACGCCATGATTGCGCAGGCAAAGCAGATCGGCTTCAATTACAGCATTTTCCCGCGTTTATTTGATGAGATCGGCTCGAGCCAAGAGATCATCTACCGATGCGTAGAGGCGAAGAACGACGGTCGCGACCCGTACATAACCTATCTGACCGGGCTGTTGCAGTACCGGGGAAATGGGTATTGGAACGGCGAGGACGGGCACGGTCCCGCCGCCGGTAAAACGGAGAAGCAGAAAAAAGCTGATGCCATTGCGCTCATACGGAAAGCAGCCGCAGCGGGAGTGAAGGAAGCCGACCAATTCTTGGAAGTCAACAACCTGAAGCAACACCCCGGGGAAAATCCTCTACGGACGAAAATGCGGACGATGAGCCATGAGCAGTTGGAGCGAAGCTTGAAGGATGCTCTGAAAAAAGCGGAGAGAATGGGGTACTACAAATCCGGATTGCCGGAATTCTTTGAAGCCTGCCCGGAACATCGCCGGAAGGAAATCTACATCGCTCTCGGTCTAATCGAAGACAACGATGATTATTTGGGATTCGTCATATCAACACTTGATTACATTGACTATCATGACGAAATGGACCACGATTTTGCACTCAAGTCCATACGCCAAGCCGCCGCGAAGGGAATGCAGGATGCCAAGGATTGGCTGCGTAAGAATAACTTGGATACCGCTAGTCCATCCGATGCCGGTGAGTAAGCGACCTATATACCGAGCGATACCGGTGTAGCGCACCGCACAGACCCGCCACTCGCTCCGTTCCCACCCCACCACTCTCTCCTTGCCTTTGCGTACTTTGTACTACCGACTCAGAGCAACTCAAAGATGAGTTTCGCCAGCACGGTCATGAGGATGAGTGCGGCGGGGTAGGCGGTTGAGTAGGCAATGACTGGTTCTTGACGGTCGGTTTTGGCTGTGATCGCGCCGAGTGCCGGGGTGGAGGTCATACTTCCACAGATACCGCCGAGAGTTTCGGCGAGGCTCATGCCCATGAGGTAGCGCGCAATGCCGTAGGAGAGCACCATGGGCACTAAGGTAATCGCCAACCCTACCAAAAACATCGTAGCCCCCTGCTCTTGTAGGGTGGAAAGCAAGGCAGCCCCTCCCTTCACCCCCGCGCCTGCCAGAAAGAGCACGAGCCCGAGCTCCGTGAGCATCACGCGCGTCGGTCGCGGTATGTAACCGACGATGGGTCCTATGCGTCCGAAATGCCCTAAAATGAGTGCCACAACGAGTGGACCTCCCGCTATCCCCAACGAAAACGAGCTCCCGCCGCCCAAGCTGAATTGCAGCTTGCCCACCAACACCCCCAACATCAAGCCCCCCACCAGCGACAAAATATCCGTCATGCTCAAGGCAGTCTTGCGGTGCCCGCATTGTGCGCTGAAGTCGGCGATGGCTGCCGGATACCCCACCACGTGCAGCACATCATTGCGTAGTACCTCGGTGTCGCCTGTCGGTATAAATGTCACCCCTAGGCGAGTAACACGCGAAACGACGATACCGAATCTCCCGAGTGTGTCTAGTTCTCTCAGGGTCTTGTTGCAGACTTCACACGAAAGCACGATGAGGTCTGCCTGTTCATCGGCATAAAATCGCGGGGTATGCCCGGGATCCGTGCTATGCCCGAGGCACGTCATTTCCCGCTCCACATCCTCGCGCTCTCCCACCATGAGCACCTCCCCATCCCGCACAAAACAATCACATTCTTGCAACGGAATAAAAGCATCCCCGCGCACAACCCGCGTGATCCGACATCTCAGATTCATTTCCGCGCAAAAACTCCCGATGTGCTTGCCGACAAGCTCCGGATTGGTCACCTGCACGACCCGCGCCGTGATGGCATGCCTCTCCCTCCTGCCGTCCGCCGCCTCACCCGTGGAGGCATCCAGCTTTTGCCGGAGCAACTGCGGCAAAAGCTGTACAAAGAGTACGACTCCCACCACCCCAAAGGGATAGGCTACGGCGTACCCGATATTCACCCCGGCAGCTTGTGCCCCCTGAGATTCTATCGCCGCCGCCAACGCCGGTGTGCTGGTACATGCCCCGGCAAAGAGCCCGGCGAGCATCCCCGCATCCAAGTGGAGCCAAGCTCCCAACGCCCAAGACGTTAGCCATGCTGCACCCACAACCACCACGGATAGCAAAATAAAGTACTTGCCCCGGCTCTTCAACGATCCAAAAAAACGATTTCCTATCCCCAAGCCCACGCAGTACACAAAAATAGCCGTACCGACATCCGCTATCCCGTCCGGCACGTGCAACCCGAAATGTCCCGCTACCAACGCGGCAAACAGCACCCCCGAACTCCCCAAACTCACCCCCTTCACGCTGATTCCTCCCAGTGCCAGCCCCGCAAATAAGACCCCAAACAAAACAAACGTGGGTGACGCGAAAATTTCCATGTCACCCGAGTGTACCCCCTGCCCTCCCCATTTACAAGCCAATTCCTTCCCGCGCAGCTCCTCGCTTATTCAAAGGTACACGGAACTCCCGGGGGTAAAACCCGCAAAAAGTGTTTTCCGTACCCTTTGTGATAGACGCGGGAATCGAGAATCGTGATGTCCCCGGCGTCCGTTTTAGAGCGTATCAGACGTCCTATCCCCTGCCGAAACTTCAGAATAGCCTCCGGCACGGAATACTCGAAGAAAGCTTTTCCCCCACGTGCCGTGATATCCTCCGAGCGGGCATCGATCAGGGGCGTCCCGGGCACATCGAAGGGAAGCCGCGTGATAATGACATGCGAGAGTGCGTCCCCGGGCACATCCACCCCCATCCAAAAGCTATCCGTTCCGAAGAGCACACTTCCCTTGGTGCTACGGAAGCGAGCGATCATATCCGACCTGCTGATGCCCTCCCCCTGCACGAGCAGCTGCCATCCATTCTCGGCGCAGGCATCGCGCAGCTCTTCGGCTACACGTCGCAACATGCTGTAGCTGGTAAAAAGCACGAAAGCGTGTCCGTTCGTGTTCTTCAGGGCATGCAGCACACGCCCGGGTAATTCTGCCTCATACTCCTTCTTATCACCGGGCTGCGGCATGCTGCTGACCACCGTCACCCGCATCTGCTCCGCATAGTTGAACGGACTCCCAATGCGCACCTTATCCGCACTCTCCGCCCCGACTCGCCCGGCAAAGTAGCCAATCCCCATATCCCCGGCAGAAAGTGTCGCACTCGTGCATATACTCACCCGCCCGCTTTCAAACACCTTCTCCCGTAATACCGGAGCGACATTGATGAGTGCCGACCTCAGCGTAATATAGCGTCTCTGCTCATCCTTCTCTGCCCCCTTCTCCGCCCAATACACCGAGTTACCTATTCCCCGCAGGGTAACCAGCTCATCCGCCGCGTCCCGAAAATCGCACAACCGCGATGCTATTTCCGTGAGCTCCGCCTTCGTTACATCATTTTCCTCTCCCTTTGCCATGGATAGCACCTCTCCCTCCAATGCCTGCAGCGCGGGCGTCATCCCGTTCTCCGTCCACTCCGACTCCGTCAGACGCACGACGTTGCCGCCTTCATTATCCTTAAAACGCGCGTCACGGGCGGCACCATCGAAAAACTCATCACACGCCGCCTGTGCCTCTTCGATGAGCGTGAGCAAACGCGGGGTGGCAACATGCCTCAACGCCCCTTTCTTGGTGCGCGGATTGTAGAGCCGCAGCAATTCCCACCGCACATCGGACTCCGACAGTACCGTCCCGAACTGTTGCGACGCCACATTCTCTATCGTGTGCGCCTCATCCAACACCACAAAATCGTTCGGAAATATAAAACCCAAATGCTCTCCCTCCTCGTCCTCTTCATCCACAGCTTCGCGCCGCGCATCTTCGTTAAGACTCATGAGCCCAAAAAACAGCGTGTGATTGAGTACCACGAGGTCCGCCTCTTCCACGCGCGTCCGCGCCGCCTGATACGGACATTTCGGTCCGCAATTCCGCATGGTGCACACGCGGTTCTTACTGCATATCTGCGCCTTGACCTTCTCCGATATCCCCAACTGCAGCGGTATCGCCGAAAGCTCACTCTCTCCGTGCTCTCGCGCCCACTCCCGCACCCGTCGCAGCTGCTGCATCTCTTCCCGATTGAAGAGGTCTTGCGCCTGCTCCTCTGCTCTCTGCAACCGAGTATAGCACAGATAGTGCGATCGCCCCTTGAGCAACGCCGCCTTAAAGGGGAACCCCAGTGCCTTAGCTGCCGCCGGTATATCTTTGTTGAAGAGTTGCTCTTGCAGGTTGATCGTATGGGTGGAGATAATAGCCTTGCGCCCCCGCTCCACCGCAAAACGTATCGCGGGAATCAAATACGCGAGAGACTTCCCAACCCCCGTGCCCGCCTCCGCCAGCAGCGGTCGCTCCCCCTGCAACGCCCGTGCCACCGCTACGGCAAGCTCCTCTTGCTCCGGTCGATACTCATACCCCTTGCCCGCAGATAATATCCCATCCGGCGCAAAATCTTTCCGTGTCTGTTCTTCTAAACCCATTATAATCAATGATGTATTTTTATCGCCGCTCAGCGCAGCACGCGCTCTCCACCGTCCGGCAACCGTAGATTGAGCGGCAATCCGGGAAAAAACGTACGCAGGGTATTGATGTCTGTATTCCCGTCCACAAAATACCACTTATTCAACTTCGTGTCGTGGGTGGTAAGTCCATTGCGATTCAGCTTCCCGTTCACCACCTCATCCCGTATCGCATATATGTGGGAGCGTCGCTCGACGCGTACGGTGTTGCCGCCCTTCCCCGGTCCACTCACCACAATCACCGTGGGCAACACCACCAACCGGCTCCGCTCCTCCCCCTCGCTTAGCTCATCGACACGCACGCGCCCTTCCCGATCCTGTATCACCGCACTGACCATCCCCGTCGGCGGCGTAAGCACATACTCCGACACCGGCTCTCCGACGCTGAAACTCTCTATCTTCACCCCACTGCTGATCATCTGCTTGCCCATCTTGACATAATGATTTCGCAATGCCGTCAACCCGGCTTCCATGCGCGCCCGCGCCTGAGCGGGCGTTTCCTTGGTGAGCCCCATCGTGCGCCTCGCGTTGTCGACCTCATTCCCGCTCCTGTTGGACAACTGCTCGGCATACAACCGCTTCAGCGGCGGATACATATAGTCGAGTGCCCAGCCCATATCGCAGGATCGAACTGCCGCACCATAACTGCGCGCCGCCTCTACCGCACTTCGCGCTATCTCGCTCTCGGCGGCACATCCCACACTGCATGCAATACATACCGGCACCCACACAAGTTTCGCCATGCTCATCATGCTCCCATCCTAGCACGCTTCCCTCACCATGTCAACCCTTCACATCCCCCGTTTTCCGCCCGAAACAGGGTCACATACGTGCCCGGCGCACGTCATTTCTCGAGCATTTGCCGCAAGCCCTTCTTGAAGGTTTCGAGCCCCGTTTTCTCCAGTGCAGAGACGGGGATGATCTCGATTTTTGGAAACCGCGCGCGTAATATCTGCAAATTGGGCATCGTCGTCGGATCATCCATCTTATTTGCCACGATTACCCAAGGGCGAGCTGCCAACTCCTCAGAATACTGCTTCACTTCCTTGCGCAAGGTCTCGATCGCCGCCACGGGATCGTGCTCCAAACCGGTCATGTCCACCACAAACACCAACACGCGGCAGCGCATAATATGCCGCAAAAATCGGAGCCCTAACCCCCGATTTTGCGACGCCCCATCGGTGATCCCCGGTATATCCGCCACCACGCACCGCCCGTAGTCTTCGAACTCTACGACTCCCACCACGGGTTGCAGCGTGGTAAACGGATAAGCCGCCACCTTCGGGGTCGCCCGCGTTACGGCTCGCAACAACGAACTCTTCCCCGCGTTGGGATACCCCACAAGCCCCGCATCCGCTATGCGTCTCAATTCAAGAAAAAACACTCCGCTTTCAGCCTCCGTCCCATACTCAAACGTGGTGGGTGCCTGATCAGTCGCACTCCGAAAATGCCAATTTCCCCGCCCCCCCTTACCGCCCTGACACAGCACGAACCGCTGCCCATCTGTAACCAAGTCGGCTATCTGTTCCGTCTGTATCCCCTCCCCCTCCTTTTCGAGCCAAGCCGCTTCCTGCATGTTTGCTGCATTGCTCCGGTGCACGATGGTGCCGGGCGGTACCTCAGCAACCACATTCTTCCCGCTTTTCCCATGCTTAAGCGCATGCATCCCCGGCATGCCGTTCCCTGCTATCAGCTTCGGTTCAAAGAGATACTGCCTCAAATCGTTCAAATTCTCGTTCACCTCCAATATCACACTCCCCCCGTCCCCCCCGTCTCCTCCATCCGGTCCTCCCCTCGGCACATACTTCTCCCGCCGAAAACTCGCCAACCCGTCCCCTCCCTTTCCCGCCCTCGCGTACACCTTGATATAATCTACAAACATCCCCCCAACTTTACCCCATCCCTCCCACTTTGTCAAGGTTCGTGGAATGAGCATGGCAACGATTGTCAGCAGCCCTCTTGAGTCAGGTTTAACTCCGCATGCCCGCAGCACGAAGATCACTGCATCCCTACAGCATCGCTTGCAGTGTAAATTACAGTGTAAATCCACCCGCCCATTACCCCAATCTGCTTATCATCCGCCCTTTACGCTTCTCTCCCATCACTGCAAAATTCGCATTTCATCTCCTCCAAAATTTGCAGTGTACCCGCCATTTACTTTTCCTCCACCACTTCCGCCTCTCCCCGGCTTTGCCTCCACACCCCGCGCAACTCCGTTGCGCCTAACTTCAGTACTCCGTACCTGCTCTTCTTCGTGTTGCCACGCGATGAAGCGATCGCCCTACTCTGAGCGTTTAATTTATTCGAGCCCTATTGGTCGCTTGACCTACTCGCTCTTGTCAGGTATATTGAAACCATGCCGACAGATTTTCCCTAAGACACTCTGGAATCGCAGGCACTGACTACACCTCATTTACACCTAAAATCGTGAACACCAATCCACAAAAGAAAGATGACGACCTCCCGCCTCTGCCGGAGGATATGGCAGGCACTCCCCCGGAGGGGCTCCCTCCGCTACCGGAAAGCTTCGGCGACGCAACTGAACCGCCGCGCGGCGATGCCGCTCAGAAGAGTTTCCACGGTTCCGTTCTGCTGATTTCGCTGCTCGCGTTGGTGTCTCTGTACGGTGCCGTCAACGCATGGAAAGCGTGGCAAACCGGTCAGGCGGATGCGGCACATCTCGCCGCCAATCAAGCAGCTCTGCAGCAATCTGCCCGCTCCACCGAATCCCTCACCGAAAAGTACCGCTCGCTGGAATCTTTGACAACCACAAAACGCGAAATCCTCTCCTCTCTCCGCTCGCTGGACGCCCAACTGAGCGGACTCCGCGAGGAAATCAGGCACCTCGAATCGACCCCCGAGCTCCGTGACCTCAAAATAAACATCGAGAGTCTGAAACGTCAAAAAGAGTCCCTGCAATCTCCCTCTCACTAGCTTTCCATACACCCATGTCTCCCAAATATCTCACGATTCTCATGGCTGCCCTCGCGATTGTGCTTTTGGGGCTTTCGCAGGAGGCGAAGCAATACGCCGCGCGTCAAGCCGAGGAATTACGTGCCTCCGATGCTCCCCTCCTCGCGGCATCCCAAAAGGAACAGGAGGTAAAACTTGCCATTCAGTCTCTCATCGCCCGCGAAGGCAAGCTTTCTCTCGCCGACATCGAAGCTCTCCGCGCCGATGTGGCGGCGAAGCAAGAGGAGGTCGATGCGGCAAAACGTAAGTGCGATGACCTCCGCGAACAGGTACATTCCGAAAAAGCCGAGCTGTCGCGGGTTTTAGAGTCTCTGCGGGAAGAGCTGCGTGAAGCGGAACGCGAACGCGCCGCTCACTCTGCCCCCGCCTCTCCCCCATCCGTCCCCTCCCCATCAGGTCCTGATGATTCCACCATCGCCTACGTGACAGCAACCTACCTAGCGGGCGGCGCGAATGCCATTGCTCTGTACGACGACTTCATCTACAGCGGCGAAGAAATGAAGCGTCTGTCCAAAAACGAGTGCATCAAAGCAAACTACGTGTACGAAAGCAACTGGCCCTCCCGCCAATTCAGCGTCCTCTCTCTCTCGAAAAATGGCGCATCCATCTCTGTCATTTTCGAATTCCATTGCCTCTCTCGCAAAGGAAAACGATCCCACGGCTTCTCCCACGTCCTCCTCATCCTCAACGAGCACTCCAAAATCACCACCATCATCGAGAAAACCTCCAAGTCCCCTCTCCCGGATTTCCCCGGCTTTACCCCCGTCGACCTCAACCTTCTCCCTCCCTCTCTTCGCAGATAACCAACAAACTCTCAAGTGTTGCGCCTAACTTTAATACTTCGTACCTCGTACTGAACCACCTCTCCGTTTCCCCACTGCAAAGTCATCGCCCACCACTAAACCTTTAATTTATTTGGGACAGATGTGGTTCTTATTTGTTCCGTGCTCTATTGTTCTTGCTTTCCGCCCGTAATATGAGATAATGCCCCGACGGGTCATGGACGACGACGCATCTCAGTATTACAAGGAGCCCAGCCGCCGCGAGTGGTTGAGTTTCCGTTCTCTCGTCATTATTCAGGCTCAGAACGCATTCAACGAAAAGGCTGTCCAATTTTTGTTAATTCCTCTCGGGGTTTGGCTTTGGGGAGCATCCGGCAGCATGCTCGAATACGGTCTCGGGGCTATCTACGTCCTCCCTTACATCCTTTTTGCCCCCCTCGCAGGTTGGTTGTCGGACTGCTTTTGCAAGTCTCGCATCATCCAAGTCATGAGCATCCTTCAGCTCCTCGTCATGGCTTGCATGCTCTTCTGTTTTTACAAGCACGACATGTATGCTGCTATCTTCTGGTTTTCCATCTTTGCCATACAAGCCACCTTTCTGAGTCCGGCAAAAAAGGGCATCGTCAAAGACCTCCTTGGCTCGCGTTACCTCAGCTACGGCTCCGGTATCATTGAAATCAGCATGGTTTTTGTCCTCCTCCTCGCCCAAATCGGCGTCTTTTTCTTATTTAGCTATCTCTTGGAGTATTACCGCCTCTCCCTTGGACCTGCGGCGGGGCAGGAAGCAGGCTGGCAAGCCGCAGCTTCCCCCGTCTGGTTCTTCATATTCCTCGCCATCCTCGTCGCCATCGCTTCTTTCTTTCTGCCGTGTTACCGCGCCAAACAGTCCCGTCCTTTCTCTTGGAGTCTCTTCTACGAGCACTTCGTCCAAATGAAATACCTCTGGCGCGACCGTAGTCTGCGCCTCAGCGAACTCGGTATCAGCTATTTCTGGTGTTTAGCCGGCAGTCTCTTCCTCATCCTTATCCAAATCGCCAAGGACATGGAGATTCAAACCGATGCCGACTTCAGTCTCGCCTGCGGTATCCTCATGGCTTGGCTCGGCGGCGGTGTGGTCGTCGGCGGTGCCCTTGCGTCCTTCCTCTGCAAAGGCAAAAACGAACTCGGTCTCATCCCTCTCGGAGCTATCGGTGTCACCTTCTGCACTCTCATGCTCGCCCTGTCGGACGTCGCAGGGTCTTCCGCCCACATCTTCCTCGCCTTCACCGGGGCTTTCGGGGCAATTTATCTCGTCCCCCTCAATGCTTTCCTCCAAGACAACTGCGACCCCGCTAATCGAGGCAATATCATTGCGGCAGGCAACCTCTTCGATAACCTCATGGGGCTCCTTGCCGTGGGTCTCATGTGGGTCATGCACGCTTTCGGTTCCTCTCCACAAGGACAGTATTTCGTCCTCTTCCTCTTCAGTGCGGTCATCATGGTGACCTCCTTGCGACTCATCCCCCAAGCTTTCATCCGTCTGGTTGGTATCTGGATTCTGCGTTTTCTCTATCGCCCCCGCGTCTTGCACCCGGAGCGCATCCCGGAGCGTGGCGGTGCCCTCCTCGTCTGCAACCACGTCACCTTTGCCGATGCCCTCTTCCTCACGATGATCTGCCCCCGCCCAGTCCGTTTCATCGTCGAAGAAAAGTTTACTATGACCCGTCTCGTCGGTCCTATCCTCGAGATTTTTAACTCGGTACCTATTTCCGTCAAGAATCCGCGCGAAGCCATTCGCAACGCCGCCTACGGTATCGCCAACGGCGACCTCATCTGCATCTTCCCGGAAGGTCAACTCACCCGCACCGGCTGCCTCACCCCCATCCGTCGCGGCATGGAACTCATCGCCAAACGCGCCAAAGCCCCCGTCATCCCTATCTACATGGACGGTCTCTGGGGCAGCATTTTCTCCTACTATCGCAGTCGTTTCTTTGCCAAACTCCCTTACCAATTCCCCTACCAATTCACCGTTGCCATCGGTGAACCCATGCAAGCCCACCTCGCCACCGGTCAAGACGTCCTGCATACTTTCCGCCGTCTCTCTGTCCAATGCCTGCAGGAATCCAACCTTGGCGGTCGCGAGTCTCTCATCAATATCCTAGAGTCCATCGGCGGCAAACCCCTCGTCCATTACCGCTCCTTCTCTCTCTCCGGCTTCCAAATCGCCGGCGCAGTCATTGCCCGTGAGATTCCTCCCAATTGCCCCAAACCCTTCACCGACTGGCTGAACGTCCTCATCGCCCTAGCAGCTGACCACGACTCCTTCCACCGCGCTTGGCTCAATGCCGCTCAGGTTCACCGCGTCAATGCCCTCAAAGAAGGTCACCACGCCCTCCTTACCACCATCGGTCATTATGAGCCTCACGAGCCCGTTCTTGCCGTCCTCTGGCCTATCCTCACCCGTACCCCGGTCCACCTTATCCTCTCCGAGCGAGAACCTATCGACACCTGTATATCTCAAATCGTCGGCAGCACTTGCATGCGACGTATCCTCCTCCAAGCCATCCCCCCCCGCCAAATCCCCTTCTTTGACTTCAGTCTCGGTGCCGATATCTCCACTCCCAATACCCGCTGGCGTCCGGGTCTCGCTTCCCCGGACGGCATCGTCATCTCGATGAGCATGCGTCGCAGTGTCATTCGCATGGACGATGGCACCATTCAACTCGGCACCCGCCCCCGCACCCTCGGTCTTCTCCTCCCCGGCTTCGCCACAGATGAAGCAGAACAAATCCTCATCTCCGGACCCACCCTAGCCTCCCCCTTCCCTCTCCCCGCCAAACTCTACATCGATGAGTGTGCTTTCCTCGCGCGTCTCGCCTGACCCTTCCCCTTCCAAGCGTATCCCCTCGCCAGATGCCCTGCGCGGAGCGGATATGCTCCTCATCATTGGTTTGGACAGCATCCTGCGCGGCGCAGCGGAGGCTTTCCTGCCCCCTCCCGCCCGCGATGCCGTCCTATCGCAGCTCGCGCATCGCCCATGGGAGGGGCTGGCTGTTTACGACCTCATCTTCCCTCTCTTCGTCTTCATCAGCGGTGTCTCTCTCTACCTTTCTCTCTCTCGTGCCGCCCATCGAGGCAAAAGCCGCCCTGCTCTCATCTCCAAACTCTGGAAACGCGCCCTAGTCCTCGCTTTCTTCGGTCTCCTGATCAATGCCTCTACAGGCTATAGCTTCTGCCTGTCCAGCCCGGATACTTGGCGTATTGCCTCCGTCCTCGGTCTCATCGGGTTCAGCTGTGCCTTAGCCGGTACCGCCATGGTGCTGCTGCGTCGTTCTTGGCTCGCCCCCCTTCTGGCAGCCATTACCCTCCTCTCGGTCGGCCTCCTCCAGTCGTTCGGCGGCGACTTCTCCCCGGAAACCTGTTTCAATGCCCGCGTTGACGCCCTCCTCTGCCCCGGCGTACTCCACAACGGTTGCCTCGACCCGGAAGGACCGCTCTGTATTGTCTCTGCCGCCGCTCTCGCCCTCTTAGGTTTTGCTACCGGACGGCTCCTCCTCTCGTCCACCCCCCCGCTCCGCCAACTCTCTCTCTTAGCCATCTCCGGGCTCGTCCTCATCACCTTCGGTTCCCTGTGTGGTCCCATCATCAAGAGTATCTGGTCTCCCGCCTTTGTATTAACCACTGCCGGTATCAGCACTCTGCTCTTGCTTCTCTTCCGCTTACTCTGCGATTTCTGTCCCCGGGGTGCGTCTCTCAGCTTCCCCCTGCGTGTGATCGGCACCAACGCCCTCTTCGTTTACCTCTTCACTCATATCCTCGGCATCGAGGGTCACTGCACCAATGCCCTCCTCTCCTGTTTTCCGGCTCTGCCACACGCCGCCCTCGCCTCTCTCTCCGGTGTCCTCTGCCTCTCTATCTCTTGGCTCGCCTGTTTCCTCCTCTTCCGTCTGCGTCCTGCTCTGCGGCACGTCCAATAAACTTCAACGCATCGGTGCTATGGACATTATCGCACTGCACCTGTCCCGAGAAAATTTCTGAACAACGTCACCGTGCCAGTTCTTATGCGGATTACGGATGCTCCGCGCACCATGGAGCATCTCCCCTATGGATGCATAGTCACGTGCGTTTTCCGTTTTGCTTTCTCCGTTTTTTCCCGCGCAAGCCTGTTGCGCCGAACTCCCCCACTTCGTACCCCTCGTTCTCCCTACTCGCTGCGCCCGTCACCTACCACCACACGCGCCATTCCCCGGCTTTGCCCCCTCGTACGCCTTATTTACTTGGTCGTTTTTTCAGCCTTTCTTCCCAAGCAGCCGCCTCTTTTTCATTGGCTTCCGCATTTCCACCATGGCGCAGTAAGTGAATCAGCAGGGAAATCGCCTGCGGATTATCCTGTCCGGCGGACATCCGGATATAACTCATCCCCTTTTCTTCATCCTTCGGTAGGATATTCCCCTGCAACAGCATAATACCGTACACCAGCTGCGCCCTCATATCGCCACCGCGCGCAGCAATTTCGTACCATCGCGCGGCTTCCTGTTCATTTTTCTCCACCCCCATTTTCCCGGTTATGTACAGGTTCCCCAGTGCACAGGCGGCTCTCGCAGCGACACCGGGCATCCCGGCACCCACCGCTCGGCGCAGCCAGTCGAGCCGCTCCTGTGCGTCAGCCGGTTTATCGCCAGTGCCGGAAGTCCCCATGTAGAGTTGAGCTTCGGCGATACCTGCTTGCGCGGCATCCCGCCAGTAAGTACGTGCCAACTGCTCATTTTTCGGGACATCCATGCCCCGCGCATGAATAAGTCCCATGTACACTAAGGCTTCCTTGCTGCCCTGCGCCGCTGCCATGGAAAACCACTTGAGTGCCTCCTTGCCGTCCGGTTTCACGCCGACCTTGCCACCCTCAAGGTATATGCCGCCCAAATCCGTCTGTGCCTGCAAATAACCGGCTTCTGCTGAGCGTCTCAACCAGTGAAGTGCTTCTTCATATTCACTCGAATCGTGCTCCGCGTTGGGCTGCAAAAGTGCGCGCACACGCTCGTACATCTCCTGTGCAGTTTGAGGTTCTTTGACCTCCTGCTCCTGCTTACAACCCACCGAACAAAACATGTAGGTACAAACCCCGAGCTCAATTAAACGCGTCACCTTCATGCCCCCTAATCTACCACCTCTCCCCCACCGCAGGCAAGTTTTTTGCGCACGACCGCCACGCCTGCCCTTCCCCGGCTTCGCATACTTCGTACTTCCATCCCCCTCCCCGTCTTCCCGCTGCAAAATCATCGCTCTACTCCGAGCTCTTATTTCTCTCGGGGCTAGTTTTTGTTTGTTTGTACGATGAGACGCGGGGTAAGAATAGCACGGGAGTAGAAACCGGGTTGCACGTGCGTGCGCGACCACACAACGCAGTCAACCAGCTCTGCCCCTGCGGGCACCACGGCACCTTGACAAACCACACAGTCCTCACTCAGAAAAGCTCCGGGGGAGATGACCGCTTCCGGGTGTATGCGATCACGCGCGGGAATATCCAGCAAGGCATTCAGGTAATCTGCGGGGGTTCCCAGCTCGTACCAACTCCCCCAATCCGCCACCAAACCGCCCACCAGACCGCGTCGGATGAGCTCCAACCAGACCGGGACAATCGAAAAGGGCTCCTCCGCAGGCACATCCGGGAAAAATTGGGCGATCTCGGGTTGCGTGACGTAGATGCCGACGAATTGATAGGAACCGGGATCGATGCCCAGCGCGTGTCTCATATCTGTTACACGGTGAGTTGCGGGGTCAAAGCCTACATTCCTCTTGCCGTCGACACTCCGAAGTGCGAGGGTCACCATATTACCCGCTCGGCGGTGCTCCGCCAACAAATCCGCCACCGGAAAATCGCAGAGGATGTCCCCATTCTGTACAATGAGCGGCTCATCGCCCCGCACGTGGGGCAAAATCTTGCGTACGCCGCCCCCGGAATCCAATGGCTTCTCTTCGTGACTCAGGTATACGGGACAGTTGCGGTACTGCGGGTTCGGGAAGGGGAAAGTGCGTTCCCACATCACCTCCAGCTGCGACGTGTTCACGAGAAATTCAGAAACTCCGGCGCGCATCAAACGGTCCATCGAGTGGCAGATGAGGGGCTTTTGGAAGACCGGGAGTAGCGGCTTGGGCACAATGAACGAAAGCGGTTCCAAGCGCGTACCGTGTCCGGCTCCCAAAATAAATGCCTGCATGGGGAAAGTACCTACGAAGTTGCCTGCGCGGTACGGTTGCGGCGAAGGCGGCGAACGACGCGCCAAAGCACCCAGACAAAGAAGACCACGCCGACGATCGCCAAGAGCGGCAGGAGAAGAGCCAACACGGAACCCACAGCCGAGCATACATTCTCAGCCGAAGCCAAAAGAAAATTTCCCGTACCGGCTGTGGTCGCGGTGCTGACTCCGCGAGCGGCGGTGGTACCCGCCTGAACAACGCCTGCGGCACCGGACCCGGCGACGATACCGATCGCCCATTGCGCAATGTCCGGCATCTCCGGCAAAAGCCCCGCCGTAATGACTGCACCCGCCACCAGCGCGAGCGGTCCGCTTACGGTGTCCAGTAAATTATCCACAGCGGGGATATAGTAGGCGAGCACCTCGACGATGGTAGCGGTCAGCAAGGCATAAAATGCCGTACTGCTGCCGACCCAAGCCAAGTGTTCATTGACCGTATAGCCCCCATATCGCACGGCGATCGCCAGTGCCAAGAGGGGCAGAAACACGCGAAACCCCGTTGCCGCCGACAACGAAATGCCCGCGCATAGCGCAATAATGAAACTCGTCCATTCCATAAGCGTACCAAGTTACGTGGTTTTTAATTGATCGCAAAAGTGTGCCATCTTATCGCAAGCCTGCTCCAGCAAGTCAAAACCTGTGGCATAGCAGCAGCGCAAGTAGCCCTCGCCGCACGCCCCGAAAGCAGTGCCGGGCACGGCAGCCACATGTTCCTCCCGGAGCAGTCTCATGGCAAAGTCCCGCGAGCTGAGCCCGAAGCGTTTGATACTCGGGAAGGTGTAAAATGCCCCGCCGGGCAGATGACAATCCATGCCCATATCATTGAATCTCTTAACGATATAATCGCGTCGCCGATGGTAGCTCTCGCGCATCTCCTCCATCGCCGGTTGCCCATTTTTCAGAGCTTCCACCCCCGCTTCCTGACTCGTGATGGAGGGGCATATCATCGTGTAGGAGTGTATCTTTACCATCAGGTCGATGAGCTCCTTCGGTCCGCATGCGTAGCCCAACCGCATCCCCGTCATGGCAAATGCCTTCGAAAATCCGTGCAGCAGCAGAGTCCGCTCCTTCATCCCGGGCAGGGATGCTATACTCGTGTGCCGCTCGCCGTCATAGCGCAATTCGGAGTAGATTTCGTCCGTCAGAACAATGAGGTCGTGTCGACAGCATATATCGGCGATTTGCCGCAAGGTGTCTACGGGCGCGACCGAACCGGTCGGATTGGTCGGAAAGTTGAGCATGAGCACCTTTGTCCTCGGTGAAATAGCCGCCTCCAGCTTCCGGGGCGATAGGGCAAACAAGTCGTCTATACTCGTCTGCACCGGCGTCGCCTGCCCGTATGCCATCGCCACCGTCGGCGCGTAGCTCACATACCCCGGCTCGTGGTAAAGCACTTCATCCCCCGGATTGAGCAGACATCGCAGTGCCAAATCGATCGCCTGACTCACCCCCACCGTCGGCAGGATCTCGCACGTCGGGTCATATTCAACACGGAAAAACTCCCGCACATACTGTGCAATCGCCCGACGCAGGGTCTCCAGTCCGTAGTTGCTCGTGTACGTGGTATGTCCCTTCTCAAGGGAGTAGATAGCCGCTTCACGCACATGCCAAGGCGTCACAAAGTCCGGCTCCCCGACCCCCAAGGAGATAATCCCTTTGCTGCCGATAACGAGATCAAAGAATTCGCGAATGCCGGAGCGCGGTAGCTCCTCGATCTGCCTAGAAAGTTTGTGTTCCCAATCCATAGGTCAGGGGGCAACGCTGATGCGCTCGGAGGTCGATGGTGTGTCAAACATCAACCCATTGAGTTTATACGTCTTCAGGCGAAAGTGCGTCGCCGTGGACAGCACGCCCCCCATGCTCGATAGTTTGTCGGTCACGAACCGAGCCACTCCCATCAAGTCTTTCGCCTCTACCATGACCAAGAGATCATACCCACCCGACATCAAGTAGCAGCTGCGCACTTCATCGAAGCGGGCGATGCGCTCCGCCAAGCGATTAAACCCCCCCTGCTGCTCCGGGGTACAACGTACCTCGATGAATGCCGCCACCCCCACAGTATCATCATTGATGATGGTCTGGTACCCCACGATGCGCCCCTCTTTCTCCAGCTCCGCACGAGCGGCTATCACTTCTTCCAAACTCGCACCGAGCCGATCTGCCAGCTGCTTATCGCTCAGCCGCGCATCCTCTTCAAGTAGTTTGAGCAGTGCTTCCGTTTTCATGCGTCCCATCCTAGCATATTTACCCCATCTTTGCAAGACCGACAAATTTGTGCTTGACTTTTCATCTCTTCGTGATAAACTTTGCCCCGCTTTCCTGCGCAGCCTTTGTTGGATGGCAGCCGTGAAAGCACCGGAGATGTCCCCATCGTCTAGGGGTTAGGACATATGATTCTCAGTCATAGAACCGCGGTTCGAATCCGCGTGGGGATGAGTGTCGGAGTCGGTTCCGTCGGGAAACCGGCTCCTTTTGTCTGCATCTCTGTTCCTGCCGGTGCAACGGGGGACGGATGCGCACCGGCACATCTGTCCCAATAAAATTTCCGAGAAACGCCGCCATGCTAATCCCCATGCGGGTTACAGACGCTCTGCGTGCCGAGGGGGCTTCAACATTGCGGGTGCATGAATTTAGTTCCCACGCATCGTTTCGGCTTTGCCTCCTCTTAATTTGTCCGCGCAACGCCGTCGCGCCTAACTCCTTCACTTCGTACTTCGTACTTCGTACCTCGTACTTGACCATCTCCGAGTTGCCACGCAACGAAGTTATCGCTCCGCTCTGAGTGCTTAATTTATTTGGGACAGATGTGGCACACCGGACCCCGGTGCTCTTTTTGTTTGACATTGCGTTTACTCAGTGGTAAAATGCGACAGGAGCTGCAAACGATTGCCCATGCATAAAGTTACATCTATATACGCTGGTATCAGCGTGTGTGCTGCCATACTGCTCAGCACATGCACCAGCACGTACGGCTCGGTAAGTCCGGAGAGCGTGGCGGAGGCACTCCGCGCGGGGCAATTGGCTATTACCCCGGTCATGCCGGGGTGGTTGTTGGAGCGCGGGCAAATTAGACGTTTACCGGACGAGCAGACGAAGCGCGTGTGTGAGATACTGCTCCCGACAAAAGTACGCTCTGTAGGAGAAGAGTTCTACCGCGATGTGTCTCAGGGTAACCGCAATGACGATTCAACGCAGGTTTTCTATTTGTACTCCGCAAGTGGGCAATCGCTGGGTGGTCGCATCATCGGCAAGAAGGCTCTCATGGATGACTTTAATCTGACCGATGCCGAATGCGAAGAGCTCTACACCATTTTCCACCCCTACCTCCGTGGCATTACCACCGACCCGTACCCACATCGGTCCCGATAAAATTCTCGAAAACGCTGCGACACTAATCCCCATGCGGGTTACAGACGCTCTGCGCACCGAAAGGGTATCCATCTCACGATTGCATCGATTTGGTTCCCTCGCTTTGTTTCGGTCTTGCCCCCACCGCCTTGCGCAACAGAGTTGCGCCAGATTTCTACTTCGTACTTGGCGTTCGCCCTGCCCCCTACGGTCGTTCTTCTCCTCCCTTTCCCGCCCGGCACCTTATTCGACCTCCCATTCCCCCTCTCGCCACACACGCCCGCACTGCCCCACCACGCGCCATCCTTCCCGCTTTGCCTCCAACGCCTTGCGCAACGGAGTCGCGCCAAATTTCCACTTCGTACTTCGTACCTCGTACTTGGCGTTCGCCCTACCCCCTACGACCGTTCTCCCTCCCCTTTTCCCGCATGGCACCTCATTCTCCCTCCTCTTTCGGCTTCGCACTTGCGGCGGGTGTGTGTGGCAGGCAATTGAGCACCCCCCTCAGTATGTTCAACCCTTCGCCGAGCACGTCTTCCGGTATGTTCAACGCGGGAATGAGTCGCAGGGTATCAGCCCCGGCGGGACATACCAGCAAACCGGCTTCACGACAAAGGTCGTTCACGTAAGCGGCAGGCGTCTTCCCCTCCGGCAAGGCAAAACTGCCCGGCTTGAGTGCCACACCGCGCAACAATCCCAAGCCTCGCACCTCCTCCACACACGGCAGCCGCCAAGCTTCCACCTCCTGTTTCACGTACTCGCCCAGCTTTTTTGCACGCGCCGCTAGGTCGAGGCGGAGCATCTCACTGATGACAGCTCTCGAAACCGCGCACGCAAGGGGTGTGCCCCCGAAAGTAGACCCGTGTGACCCGGGTCCCATGATCGAGGCAAGGGGTGTACCGGCGTCATCTATAGCACGATTGCTTACCCAAAAACACCCCATGGGAAAGCCACCGCCTATCCCCTTCGCGCACGAGATAAGGTCGGGCTCCACCTCCGGGCATACCGCCTGCCACCCCATCATTGCCCCGCAACGGGCAAAACCACACTGCACTTCATCGATCATGAGCAGCAGGTCCCTCTCTCGACACAGCTTTGCCACTCCGCGCAGAAAATCGGGTTTCACCGGGTTGACACCGCCTTCCCCCTGCACAGGTTCCAACAGGACGCCGCAGGTCTGCTCACCCACGGCTTCCCGGAGTGCTGTCAGGTTATTAAACTCCACGTAGCGAAATCCTACCAAGAGGGGGTCAAACTCCACCTGTATCTTTGTCTGCCCTGTAGCCGCCATAGCCCCCAAGGTACGCCCGTGAAAACTCTTATTGAAAGTGAGGACTTCGTAGCGCGGGGCTCCGTTCGCCGCCGGATGCCTGTGCCCGAACCGCCGAGCAATCTTGATAATCCCGTCGTTCGCTTCTGCCCCGGAGTTGCAGAAAAAGACGCGCCCGTCCAGTCGCACGACATCCCGCACGATGAGCTCCGCTACCTCCTCTTGCCCGGGTATTCCGTAGAGATTCGAACAGTGGATAAGCTTGCGCGCCTGTTCTTCCATCGCCCTCACCATCACCGGATTACAGTGCCCTAAACAACAGGTCGCAATCCCCGCACAAAAATCTACATAGCACCTCCCGGTCGTGTCGTACAAGTATGACCCCTCTCCGCGCTCCATCGCTATCGGTGCCCGCCCATACGTCCCCAACACATATTGCTTCTTCTCCATGAGCAGTGACTTTACTCCCCACCCGCCGTCCTGTCAATTCCTAAACCAAGGAAATCGTGAACGCAAAGCCTCCCCCTGCGGTAAGCGCATTAGGCTACAGTTTACGCTTTCGGTGCTGCCTTCTTCGGTGGCGTATCATTGCTCTTTCCGAGGTACTCGGGGAGTTGTACACCAACGGAGGAAGCAAGCTCGTGCAGGGGCAATGTGCCCGTGACGAGATTCTGCACAAAGCCACCTACGGAAGCTGACTGCGAATCTGTGCCGCCCATCACAATGACCTTGTCGAAGGAGAGATTGCGGATGGCACTTGCTTGGGTTTGCACAATGGTGGGCAGCTGTTCAGTCACCAGCAACCCGGAAGCGGCGCGGGCATCACCGGCGGCTTCCACAATGCGACGGAATCCATTGGCTTTCGCTTCGAGGGCGGCTTGTATGGCGGCGGCCTGTCCTTGTCCGACCAGTTGCAAGCCCTCGCCTTCCGCCTTCTTCTTGAGCAAGAGCGCGTCTGCTTCCCCCTTCGCCAACTTGATAGCGGCAGTTCCTTCCGCCTCCTTTGCAATCACGAGCGCGTCCGCCTTTCCTTGCTCCTCCTTCACCCGCACGGCTGCGTCCGCTTCCGCCGCAATTTCTCTCTTCCTCTTCTGGATTTCAGCCGCCACGATGTCACTAGCCGTCTGCTTCGCGCGTTCCAGTTCAGCGCGCTTCATCTCAGCCTCTCGGGATGCGATGTACCCGGCTTCTTCCGCCTTGGCGGCTTGCTCCCGCTCGGCAACCAAGGCTACGCGTTGAGCTTCCGCTTGGCGTACTTTCAGCTTGGCGTTAGAATCTGCCACCTTCATTTGCGCTTCGTTGTTGCCTTCCACCGCAGCAGCATTGGCCAAGGCGACCTGTATCGTCTGCTCGCGCATGGCTTCAGCTTTCCCGATTTCCCCGCGCCGAGTCTCCTCTGCCACCTTGATCATAGCATCGTTGATAGCACGAGCGGCTGCCTCCTGCCCGAGTGCGGCTATGTACCCGGAAGCATCGCGTATATCCGTGATGTTGGCATTGATGAGATAGAGCCCCACCTTGTGCAACTCCACATCCACCCCACCGGTGATCCCCTTGATGAGTTTTTCGCGGTCGGCGTTGATCTCTTCTATGGTGAGCGATGCAATGACCACTCGCATCTGCCCCATGATGATTTCCGAAGCCAAGTCGCGTATATCTTCCCGGGTCCGCCCCAGCAGCCGCGATGCCGCGTTCTGCATGATCTCCGGCTGCGTGCTGATGCCTACAATGAACGATGAAGGCACATCCACACGTATGTTTTGGCTCGAAAGGGCTCCCTTCAACGGAACATCGATGTTGATGGGATTGAGGTCCATGTACGCATAGCTCTGGAACACGGGCAACACAAAGGTAGCACCACCATGAATACACTTCGCCGAGCGTCCCGTGCCGACATTCCCGTAAACTATCAATATCTTGTCGGAAGGACACATTCTATAGCGACTTACGATCACGGCTATCGTTGCAAAGAGCAACAACCCGATAATCACGATGGCAATAATAGTGGCAGTATCTGATGCTGCTGGGGATGCGAGTATGTACATGGTCTCTTGGTGTTATTTGGTGGCTGAAGATTTGAGCGGCTCAACGGTGAGGTGGGTCGGATTGGCTTGGGTGACTACAACAGCCGTTTGGGCGGGAAGCGGCACATCACCATGCTGAATAGCCGACATGGTGACGTATTGGGAGGGATGCGGTATTTGTACCTGTCCACCCGGTTCCCCGTGCGGCGGAATGGATACGTACACTGTGCCTTGCCTGCCCACAAGGTCTTCATAGCGCAAGGTGCCATCGGACTTCAACCCGTACATGATGCGGATGATGCCTGCTATGACGGCGGCAAGAGCTACTCCCACGAGCAGTCCCACCGCAATGGCCCCACCCGTGCTAAGCCCATTCTGCACAGAGATATACCCTCCCCAGCCGAGCCCAAGAAGAAAACCGATCACGACCCGCAGGGAAAAGGGTCCCGTCTCGCCGTCCGGCGTGTCTCCCCCCGAATCGACTCCGCTGTCAAAGTCCGAAACAAACGAAACCACCACAATGATGATCGCCAGCAAAGATGCCAACCACGCAATACAGCAGAATATCCCCCGTGCCGACGTAAAACCCGGCATGAGCTCTGCTGCATCCAGCAATCCCTTCACGTAGTCAAAGATGTTGAATGTGCCCATGCCGTGAACGCTTCCTACTTTACCATCTCCCGCTCTCCGTCGTCAATGCAAAAATTCGAACTTTCCTTCTGCCATTTTGCCTTGAACCGTATCCCATCCACCCCAAGAGTCCATCCGCTACGCCGGTGCAACCCACCCAGATTGCGTGCCCCAAATCACACCCGCCCCGTGAAAATTTCTGACAAACGTTGCAATGCCAATCCCTATGCGGGTTACAGGTGCTCTGCGTACCAAGGGGGCTTCATCCTCACGGGTGCATGGATTTAGTTCCCACCCGTTGTTTCGGCTTCGCCTCCTCCCGCCATGCCTGCGCAATCTCGTTGCGTCCAACTCCTTCACTTCGTATTTCTCGTCCTCCCCGCTACACACGGTGCCTCCACGCTTTCATCACAGACCTTTTCTCCGCCTCATCCGTACTGCTTTATCCCCTCCATTGCACACGTCACCCCCTGCCACGCACGGTGGTCCCACGCCTCCACCACACCCCACCGCCACACGCGCCCGCGCGTCTTCATCCCCCACCCCTCGCTCCAGCTTTGCCACTTCGTACTTCGTACCTCGTACTTCAAATTTGCTTCATACTACACCTTAGTATCTTACACACAGAGATATGCAACTTTTCGTCCATTTGATCATCTCTTTTTGAATGCGATGTCCAGTCTAAAGTTTACTTTCCTCCTTGAT
>CAYWNS010000017.1:0-28381 GCA_964459715.1 uncultured Akkermansia sp. | reverse complement strand
GCTACCCGCAACCACAAGCGTATCCGCAGACTCAGGGATACCCCCAGTCGGAGGCGTATCCTCAGCCTCAAGCCTACCCTCAGCAGCAGGCTTACCCACAACCCCAAAGCTACCCGCAACCACAAGCGTATCCGCAAGTTCAGGGGTACCCCCAACCGGAAGCGTATCCTCAGCCGCAGGCATACCCTCAACCGGAAACATATCCGCAACCTCAAGCATACCCTCAGCCGGAAGCCTACCCGCAACCGGAAGTGATACCCCAGCCCCAAGCCTACCCTCAGCAGGAGGCAGACGCACAACCTCAGGCATACCCCCAACCAGAAGTCTACCCGCAACCGGAGGTGGTACCTCAGCCAGAAGCATATCCGCAAACGGGAGAGGTATCCCAACCTCAGGAATTTCCCCAACCGGAGACTTCCCCTCAGCCCCTACCAACGGAGTATCCGCAACCACAGGACTCTCCCGAGACAGCGAGCACTCCGATGCCGGACGCTCCCCCTGCTGAGCAACCCGCCAGCGTCGAGGAAATGCTGGTCAATGAGTTGGTGCAGGAAGGTGAGTCGGAGAAAAAAGGTGGGGGCAGGTGGGGTAGTATCCTCGCCTTGGGTAAAGAGAAACTGGGGAAATGGTCTTCCGAATTGAAGAAACTTCGCAAGAGGAACGCTTCCACAGAGCCTGACCGACCTGCCGAGTCCGACGGTACGGCATCGAGTGCTTCTGTCCCGAGACCTCAGGCGGAGTCCCTGCAGCAGGTCCCTCCGGTGCCACCTTCCCCCCCGGAACCAAAAGCCTCCCGCTCTATCACTCCCGCTACGCACCCAGCGTCGACTAGGGGCAAGGTGGTGGTAAACAGGCAACCAAATGAAGCTAGGCGAGCCCACTCACCGGGGCTTCAGGTAGTAGGCTCGCCCGGTCTGCTCATGAACCTGCCGGTGGACTTCGACCTCCAATTCCGCGTCACAACTTCTGCCCTTCGCTTTGAGCAGGATACCCCACTGCGTTTTTTTGTGCAGACGCAACGCGATTGTCGCGTCTACATGGTAGCGCACGATTGTGAGGGAGGTGCAGAGCTTATTGTCCCCGGAGAAGGAGGTGCCGACAACCTTGTCTTCACGTCTGTTGAAGCCAAATTTCCAAATGTCGGGCATGACGACTACCACATGATGATTGAGTCACCCTGCGGGGCAGAATCTATCGTCTTAATCGCGATCGGAACAACGGCAAAGTGCGATTTTGTGAAAGACCTGCGTGAAAGCATTAAGAAAAATGCTCCCGGGCAAACCCCCGGTGTTCTGGAGAAAAACGCAATCGATGCCTATATGGCTAGGCACCCCAAGCAGAAAGACACCACGTGGTCGAGTGCTGTCCTGAACTTTACCACTGTTCCTAAGCCCCAATCCGGTGCCTAGAAAACACCCCTTCCGCACCTTCACCCCAGATACGTCTCTGACTTGTGTTTTGCCTCACTTTTCTGTGCGGGAAGAGGCTTGGGTCAGCTGCCGGATAATGTTGCTAATCACCTTGACCTGCTCTTGCGTGGGAGGCGTTGCTTCCGGAAGGTCCATCGCGCGAGTGAGTTCGTTGAGGAGTTCTAACATGCGGCTTACGTGCATGTTTTCGG
Organism: uncultured Akkermansia sp.; assembly: GCA_964459715.1. Lineage (GTDB taxonomy): Bacteria > Verrucomicrobiota > Verrucomicrobiia > Verrucomicrobiales > Akkermansiaceae > Akkermansia. The sequence continues at coordinate 26,760 of CAYWNS010000017.1, read as the reverse complement.
CGGTCTTGGGATTCAGGCAACTCAATATCTCCGCGAAATACGAGGGACCATCCGGGTAGAAAATGACTGCCGCTTGCTTGGCGTCAAACTTTGAGAGGATAGCGGCTGTGGCACCCTCCAAAGCACGCACCCACCCGCCGAGCGCGATAAGGTGCGCTAAGTCGGGGTCTCGCAGGGAAACGAGTTCGGCGTTAACATCATCCTGTGTATTGGCGAGGTTTTTCTTAAATTCCTCAATCTGCCCTTTTTCCGCATTCTCTAGGAGACTTGCGGAGTGGGCATTCATTCGCTCTCCCACACCGAGTGCCTTCCCGAATCGTGATAGTTCCAGAGCAATGGGCTTGATGTCGTTCATGTGCCCGCTGCGTACGGCGATGAAGCCGTCGGCCATGAGGTAACCCATCTCAAGTGCAAGCTGCCCCGGCTCAGTGGATAGCTTTTCCGAATGCTTGCGCAGCACGAACTTTTCGGGGATGGCGGGCAAATCATCCAGCTGCGCAAAGATTTTGCTGATGGATGGGGCAGTGTACACGTTGATGCCCAGCTCTTGGTTGATCATGGAGTCATCGAGCCTCGAATCATCCCGAAACATCGCCGGGATTTCGCCGGGTTTGCGCCCACTCTGCGTTTTCACGTCTTCCTCCTCCTCGTAACCGGGTGTTCCGTCACTCGCTTCTATCTCCTCCTTCGTCTCCTCCGACGGCGTCTGCATCGCGTCTGCTGCCTGCCCGGGTACCTCCGCCCCGGCATGCCCCGTCCATACACATACCATGCACCCGAGGAAAAACACCGCACCTGTAGAGCATATTTTGATAATTTTCATACCTGTTTGGTTTGTAAAAGCCGGAGTTCCGTTAGATTATGCTTGACTCTTCTCGTATTCTACCCTAGAATGAACTCACGTCAAGCCTATATCTTTTCGGCTGACGGAAAAAACAACCCTCATCAGATGCCACACGCCCTAAAGATTCCGCTCGCTGCTGCGCTGCTCAGTCGTCGGTGTTTTCTGTCGTAAAACGCAGGGAGGAAAAGGGTAGGTTCTGCGGTTTTTTTGTGTTCCTTTCGGTCGACTACGTGCATGAACGAGCAGGTTTCATGGTTTAATGTGATATGGCTAGCAGCGTACTTCGGTGTTCTGCTCTGTATGGCTTGTTTTGGCACGCATCGGCTCCTCATGGTTGCTTTGTACGTGATACACCGCACGCACCTCCCGAAACCAAAAGGGGAATGGGACGAACTCCCGGTGGTGACCGTACAGCTGCCCATGTTCAACGAACGCTTTGTCGTGCAGGGTTTGTTGCGTAAGGTGATGGCTATCGATTACCCTAAGGATAAACTCGAAATCCAAATTCTGGATGACTCCACAGATGATACATGGGACCTCTGCAAGCAACAGGTCGAATTTTACGCCAAACAAGGTTTCGATATCAAATGCCTTCACCGTGCGGACCGCACGGGCTTTAAAGCAGGGGCTCTCGAAGCAGCCAATAAGACGGCACGTGGTAACTTCTTGCTCATCCTCGATGCGGATTTCCGCCCAGAGCCTGACATCCTACGGGTGGTGATGCCCTTCTTTACTGATGAAAAGGTGGCGTTGGTTCAGACACGGTGGGGGCACATCAACCGCTGCAAAAATGGTTTGACCCGCCTGCAATCTGTCTTCTTGGACGGGCACTTCGCCCTCGAGCAGCTCTGCCGCAATAGGTCCGGTCGTTTCTTTACCTTCAACGGCACGGCGGGGGTCTGGCGTAAGTGTGCCATCGATGACGCCGGTGGATGGGAGCACGACACCATCACGGAGGATATGGACCTCTCCTACCGTGCCCAGATCAAGGGCTGGCACTTTGTCTACCTCAATGATTATGTAACCCCGGCTGAGCTCCCTGAGGATATCGATGGCTTCAAAACTCAGCAACACCGCTGGACTAAGGGCTGCATCCAGGTGTGTCGTAAATTGCTTGGCTTAATCTGGCGTTCTCCTATCCCCTTCAAAGTCAAATTGGAGGCTTCAACTCACCTCACGTGCAACTTTTCATACCTCGGATTGATTCTGCTCTGTGTGTTGGTGATGCCGATATGCACCGGTTTGGTGAAACCCGGCGGAGAGTGGAGCTGGGATTCCCCGCGTATGCTGACCCTGACTTTCACTCTCTTCTTCTTTGCCACCGTCTCTGTCAGCATTTTTTATGTACTCGCCGAATACATTGTTCGTCCTAGGCACTGGTGGATGGTTTTTTTTATGCTCATCCCCTTGATGGCACTCGGCGTGGGTATGGGGGTCAACAACGCCAAGGCTGTCCTAGAGGGGTTGTTCGGGAAAAATGCGGTGTTTGAGCGCACGCCCAAATTCGGGGAATCCGGTCAAGGGCAACTGGAGGTTGACCAGCGCGCCAAGGGCTACAAAGCCCTTAAGTCCGGCGTTGTCCCCGTTATTGAACTTTTGTTCGGTCTCTTCTTTTTGCTCGTGGAAATCGCAACCCTCTATTACGGCATCACCGTAAACCCCATGGGTCTGATCAACTTTGTTCTCATGAGTCCCTTTCTCGGTTTTTTCTACACGGGCGTCGGCTCGCTCCGGCGTCTATTTCAAGGTATGCTCCGCCGTCATCGCTCACCTGCCTCTGCACTATGAATCCTTCCTCCCTGCGCAAAATCATGTCTTACTCCAACCCATCGTCAATCGCCCGTCAATCGCGTCTGCGCCCGAGTGCGGGTCGCGCGATATGCTTCCGGCTCTTGATTTGCACACTCCTCTGCTTGTTCGCTTCCTGTAGCCACAGCGACAGGGCACCTGAAACACCCCCACGTGCCGTCGTGCGAGACGGAGTGGCTATCACCCTGCGTGACCAGAAACTCACGGTTTTTCGCCGGGGGAAAAGAGTGAAAGACTACAGAATCAGCTCATCCAAGTTTGGGATGGGTAGCAGGTACGGGAGTAATCGTACTCCCCTAGGCATCCATGTCGTTACCGGGAAAGTGGGTGAGGGACAACCGGATGGCATGGTCTTCAAAGGGTGTCGCCCCACCGGTACCGTCGTTTCGGCAAACAGTGGGCGCGACCCGATTGTCACCCGCGTAATTCAGCTTGCCGGTCTCGAAGCATCCAATCGAAATTCTCATAGCCGTCACATCTACATTCACGGCACTCCCGAGGAGCGTTTCATCGGTCGTCCCGCATCCTACGGCTGCATCCGTATGCGCAGCAGGGATGTGCGTGACCTCTACCCGCTGGTCTATCGCGGCATGCCGGTCGCTATCGAAAGTTGCTCGCAGTCCACTTACTTGAAAGCGGAAGAGGAGCAGACCCTGTCCATTGTCGTCCCAGATGCGCTGGTAGCTAAATTGCCCACCGATAGCGGGCAGCGTCGCTACGTGCAGCGGTATAGTCCGCGTCGTTCTCACGCTCGGCGTCATTCATCTCGGCATGCACGCATTGCCCGTCTTTCCGGTCGCCGACGTTCCTCATCGGGACGTCGCGTAGCTTGGCGTCACTAACTGCACGTTCAATAGACACGAAATAAATAATGGAGACGCTGTATAATATTCTGCATACTGTGGGGCTCATCGTAGTCGTCGTGCTCTTTTTCAACTTCATGATATTTGTGCATGAATTGGGGCACTTTCTTGCCGGTAAATGGCGCGGGGCATACATCGATCGCTTCCAGATATGGTTCGGACGCCCCGTGTGGCAAAAAAAGATCTGGGGTGTTCAGTGGGGGCTCGGTTGGATTCCCGCTGGCGGCTTTGTCTCTCTCCCTCAGCTGGAGTCCATGGAGGGTATTGAGGGTGCGGCTAATCTCCCGGCTGAAGGGTTGAAACCCCTCAAGCCTCTCGATAAGGTGATCGTCGCTGCTGCCGGTCCGCTCTTCTCTCTCTTACTCGCCTACGTTTTCGCCGTCGTGGTGTGGGTGGTCGGGAATCCGGAGGTTAACCCCATCCCGCCGCAGGTGGGTTACGTCCTGCCCGGTAGTCCTGCAGAAAAAGCCGGTATCCTACCGGGGGATACGATCCTCCGTGTGGACGGACATCCGGTTTCGGAATGGTCGGGGCACATGGCAGGCGTGCGCGAGCTCATTGCGCTGGGGGAGGGTGAGCGCATCCGCTTCACGATTTCGCGCTCCGGTGTTTCCTCGCCCCTGACTATCGATTCTTCCTTCGAATTGCCTGAAAAGGCTTGGTGGCAGCGTCAGGGTATGCGCCACGTCGGCTTCCTGCCCGCGTCCCCCGCCATCGTGGGGAAGATACTTCCCCATTCGCCCGCCGCTCAGGTCGGTCTGCGCGAGGGGCAGCGTGTCGTTTCCGTGGACGGTCGCCCCGTGTTTTCTCCTATGGAGGTGCAGGCTGCCGGAAAGGATGCCCAACCTCTGACGTTGGAGCTCTGTATGCCCGGCGGAGAACCCGAAACGGTGACCCTTCAGCCGCGTATCCCGGATAACTGGAAGGGGCTCCCCGGGGCGGTCCCCCTCCTCGGCTTCGATTGGCAGGATTCTGAATCTAACGTCCGTATGACCTACCCCACCCCGCAGCAGCAGGTGAATGATAGTCTGCGCTGGATGTGGGATACCCTCAAAAAAATCTCTGCCCCGGGCAGCAGTGTAAAAATGGAGCACCTCTCCGGTCCTGTCGGCATTGGTACTTACATCTTCCACATGTTTGAAGTCGGCTCCGGGGTCGGGTGGCGTCTCGCTCTGTGGTTCGCCGTCGTGCTGAATGTCAACCTCGCGGTGCTCAATATGCTCCCCCTCCCCGTGGTGGACGGCGGGCACGTGACGCTCGGACTCATCGAGTTGATTTCCGGGAGGTCGGTGAGCGGTCGCTTCATGGATTGGATCATGACTATCTTTGTCTTCATCCTCATCGCTTTCTTCCTCTTTGTCACGTTCAAAGACGTCGGTGACCTCATCGGCGGTAAATCCGAGCCGGAACCTCTCCCCGCACCCCAATTTTCCGCGCCCTGACCCCCGCGATGAATGTTGCGTGCCTGAACGGTGAACCGGAGGTCTTTTACTCCCTCCAAGGCGAGGGCACCACAGTGGGTTCCCCTACTGTTTTTGTGCGCCTAGCCGGTTGCAATCTGCACTGCTCTTGGTGCGATACAAAGTACTCTTGGGGAAAGGGCATCGCGCTATCCGAGGAGGATGTCGCTGCGCGCGTGTTGCATTTCCCGGCGCCCCGCCTCGTCCTCACCGGTGGCGAACCCCTCCTCCAAGCACAGGACATCGCCTCCCTGCTGAACCTGCTCCCCTCCCACTTTACCATCGAGGTCGAATCCAACGGCACTCTCCTGCCTCCCCCGCAGCTCCTCGCCCGTGTGTCTCAGTGGAATATCTCTCCGAAACTCACGCACGCCGACTCCGGTCCCGCCTCTCTCTGCCCGAAAGTGCTCGATACATTTGCCTCTCTGCCGAATGCATGGTTCAAATTTGTCGTCCGCAGTGAAGCAGACTGGTCGCAAATCGCAGCCCTCCGTCTCCCCCACGACCGCATCCTCTTGATGCCCTGCGCCGCTTCCCGCTCTTTCTACCGCCGCCTCCTCCCAACTGTCGCCGCCATGTGCCTCGCCCACGGCACCCGCCTTTCCCCACGTCTCCATATCGAACTCTGGAACTCCCGCCCGGGAGTGTGAACCCAGATGTCCCGAGAAAATAAAACATTTAGTGGAGAGCGATGGTTTTGTCGCAGAAAAAACATTTGCCCACCACGGGGTCGTCAAATTTCTTGAACCATGTTTGAAACCGGTTGTAAAATATTTGGTCGTCGCACCGTAAACTAGATGATGATACTGCGATCCCTCTTTTTGTCCATGTGCGCCTGCGTCCTGTCGTTCCTGTCCCCCGCGCAGGAGGAGTGGAAAAGTCCCCATTCTCTGGATGCGGAGGCGGACGCTCCTGTGGCATTACTGCCCTTCCCGCGTGAGGTGAAGTGGAGCGGCGGGGAGCTGGATGCCTCGAACCCCTCGGCGTGGAGGCTCTCGCTGAACCCCGCGTGCGAAGCTCTCCGGCAATCCCTTGACGGTGCCATGCTCTCCACTGCCTACCAAAGCTTTCTCGACTCGCTCAACCACCGTCCGCCCCTTCCCTTCGCCCGTCCCCTTCCTCTTTCCCTCTGCATCGAAGAAAACCTTGGTCTGCCCGCAGAAGGCTACAAACTCGAGGTCAAAGCGGAGGGCGTGCGCATTGCGGCACCCGATGCGGCGGGGCTCTTCAACGGTCTGCAGACCTTGCGCCAACTGGTATCACCGGAAAGCAAACGCATCCCATTCTGCACCATCACGGACTATCCGGCTTTCGCGGTACGTGGTTTCCACCAAGATTGCGGGCGCAACTTCCAAACCATCGAGAGTCTAAAGCACCAACTGGACTTAGCGGCACAGCTCAAGATGAATTACTTCCACTGGCACCTCACGGACTACCCCGCTTGGCACGTGCAGTGCAAATCTTACCCGCAGTTAAACGACCCCGCGTACCGTACCCGCGATGTCAACGACACCTACTCCTACGACCAAATCCGCGAGCTCTTCCGCTATGCCCGCGATCGCCACATCACGATCATCCCGGAGCTCGACATGCCCGGTCACAGCGATTTCTTCGACCGCGCGTTCGGCTTCCCCATGTACAGCGACCAAGGTGTGCTCATCCTCGAAAAGCTCATCGAGGAATTCTGCGCAGAGGTCCCCGTGGAGCTCTGTCCTATCCTGCATTTCGGGGCAGATGAGGTACGCGTACCCAACGCCAAGCGGTTCGTCGAGCGCATCAGTCGCAAAATTATGGCACTGGACCGCACCCCCATGCAGTGGGAGGGTCCGTGGGACCTGCCGGTGGGCAGCCTCTCCATCGCCCAGCGTTGGGTGCTGAAACCTCGCTCACAAAATGCCGACAGCATCCGTTCCCGCACCATCGATTCTTCCATCGGCTACAGCAACTTGCTCGACCCCGCCCTCCTCGTGCGCCGCTGGTTCTTCTTACGCCCGTGTGGTGTCGCCGCCGGTGACTCCACTCACCTCGGTGCCATCTTCTGTACTTGGCCGGACATCCGTGTGGATGATAAATCGCGTATCCCCTTGCACAACGCCCAATGGCCCGGGATGTGTGCCATGGCGGAGCGCACTTGGAACGGCAGCGAGGCAGAAGGTGATGCCCTCTCCATTGCCATCCCGCCCCCGGAATCCGAAGCCGGTCGCGCTTTCGCCCTCTTCGAAAAGCGGTTAATGTCCCTGCGTCATTCCCTCTTCGCGAACGAGCACTTCCCGTACCATGCGGAATCTGACCAAAGCTGGGATGTGGTCGGTCCTGTGCCGGATTCCCAAGCGGATACCGTACGCGAGCGCGTGTTGTCCGGTGATCTCGGCAACTTGCGGGTGCTGCGCGGCGTACGTGGGGCGAGTCTGTATTTCCGCACGCGGGCGGCTTCGGGCAACCTCGGGCTCTTCCCGGACGCGCGTCCGGGAGTTCGCGTCTGGGCAATCACGAGCTTCTGTGCCCCGCAGGAGGGCGAATACCCCTTCATGCTCGGCTTTGATGCCCCCACCCGCTCCAACCGTCAATACACCGGCGTCCCCTTCCCCGGCGAGTGGTCTCAGTGTGGCACGCGCGTCTGGGTGAACGGAACGGAGCTCCGCAACCCCCGCTCCTTCGCCCTAGCCGGAAAAAATCGCATCCCCAACCCCACTTGGAAAACACCGGATAACGAACGCCCCATCCAAGATGAGGAAATTTGGTGGGCTCAACCTCCCACGACGCTCCGCATGAAACCCGGCACAAATATCATCATCATCGAACAACCTTACGCCGTCGAGTTTCAGTCTTGGGGCGTATCCTTCCTGCCTCTGCCTCCGCTCAAAAAATCGTAGTTCCGACACCTCGCATGCACTACCCCCCCTAGCCTTGCTACTTCGTACTTCGCACCCACCCCGTTCTACGTATTTAATTCCCTCAAGACGCCTAGGCGTACCCTTGGGTTGTGTTGTATTTGTCTTGCATTTTGCCCACCGGAGAGTACAATGTGCTCCTTCAATTCTACGCCCCCGGTGTCATGGATATAAAATTTGAAAAGACGGAAGAGTGCGAGGGAACCATTCGCACGTACGCAGGTGCCGCTGAAGTTGCCGAAAAGCGCAAGGAGATACTCAAACGTTTCGCGCGCGGTGCTCGTATACCGGGCTTTCGTCCGGGTAAAGCACCAATGAGCGTGATCATCAAGCATTTCCAAAAGGACGCCGATGATGTTCTCCTCACGCGTCTCTCTGATGAATCTTTTGAATTGATCCATAACCTCAATTCGGATGTTACACTGGTGAACATCTCCAAATCGGAAATCAATGTGCAGGAGGACGGTTCCTACGAGCTCTTCTTCCATGTTTCATTTGTGCCCCCCTTCGATATTCCGCGCTATGAAGACATTGAAGTCTCCCAAGGAAACTGCGATGTGAACGAGGAGGAAGTGACCGACTTCTTGCGGGACGTCGCTCAGAGCGAGGCAACTTATACTGAGGTTGATCGCCCTGCCACCGCAGGCGATCGCGTTACTTTTGACTTCAATTCTACCGTCGAAGGCAAAACCCCCTCCGAATTCTGCGGTCGCGATTTGGACTTCGTGGAGTGTCACAATGATTACGCTCTTAATCTTAACGACTCATCCGTCTTGTCTAAGGGTTTAGTGGGAGCTGTCGTTGGTGAAGACCGCGTAATTGATTTCGTCCCGGATGAGAATTTTCACATACCGGAACTTCGCGGCAAACATGTCTTGTATTCCTGCAAAATCAAAAAAATTCAGAGTATTCAGGTATCCAACATAGAGTCAGAGGCTTTCGTCTCTGCCCACAACGCTCCGGACCGGTCGACCCTACGCGCAAGGATTCGCGCAATTTTGGAAACTTCTAAAAAACGCGCTGACCTCGACGCTCAAAGAGTGCAAATTTCCGACTTTATCGCGTCGCATGTGAACTTTCCCCTGCCTCAACAGCTCATCGAAACGCAAGCGGAGGCTGTCCTCGAAAGATCGCGCACATCCGTGCCAGCTAACGAAATGACACGCGACGAAGCTCGTAAGGAGGCTGTTAGAATTCTGCATACCTATTTCACTCTTTGCACAATTGCCGAAAAGGAAAGCTTAGTCGCAACTGATCATGATCTCGCCCAAAGAATCACGGAGATGGCACTCTCGGAAGGAGAAAGTAATCTCAAATCTTTCACCCGCAAATTGCAAGGAGAAGGTCGCTTAAATATCATCCGCTCTACCGCAACCGTCGACAAAACTCTCGACTTCCTGCTCAAAAAGGTTCGCGTTGTGCCGTCTGCCGAATCTCCGCTCAACAACGATGTCTCCTCCGATACCTCGTCCGCAGCTGAATCGGAAGCTCAAACCGATGCTTCCCCGGAGGTTTCACCGACCGAAGTCACCAAACAGCAGTAGTTCCCTGCAGACTGGGTTTAGCCCCCCGACCACATGTGTCTCGAGAAAGTAGAATACTTAGTGGTGAGTGATGACTTTGCGGCGGGAGGAGGCGGGGGAAATTGAGTACGAGGCAAAGAAGCAGTGCGGAACACGAGGTGGTGAGGCTGGGGAGTGTCGTGCGGGGTAAGCAGCGGTGTTGTGTGGAAAAAACGTGCGTGTGATGGGATGTGCGTAAAAACCGTATGCGAACTGGCGTTGCGGTGATTTTCAGTTTTTTTCAGGAAAGGTGATGTGAGTCGTGCTTGAACAACAGGGCGACATCATGTACAATGCGCTTATGTCATTCATCGTATCCATCGTTATTACCATGTTTTTCTTTTTTGGTGGATGTCTGCAGCTTGGAGCATACATCGCGAGGAATTCCGTGCAGGACATACCGGTCTACGTAGATGGTCTCATGCTCAACAGCTGGTCCCTCGCGGTTGCGGCAGTGCTCTTCATGCTCATTGAGCTACGGCTTCACCGTGGGCAGACGAGAGAATCTGAGTATGAAGGGAATAGTATCGCGGAACACACTGTTGCACAGCGAGCCGTGCGACCCGCAGGGGGCGCGGCATACTTCCGCACTGATGACGCCGGAACGCAAGTGAGCAAGCCTCAGGCGGCACGCCCCGCGAAAGCGACTCAAGTTACGCAGCCAAGTTCCCGAGAACACACACCCGTTGCCACACCGCCGTCCCTCAAGCAGGAAAAAGAAAAAGCCCGCGCCGACAAGCCGGTCGAAGAGACGCCACCGTCCGCGCCAAAAAAGGAGGAAGAGAACTCTGACTTGAGCTTCTTCAAGCTCTGAGCAACCGCAGCTCACCTTTTGCACGAACGTAACCGTAAATACATGGAAGGGAACCGAACGGCAAGGTGCAGCGAATCCATATCGGGACAACCGGGAGGAAGGACGGATGCCCTCTCGGAGGGCACCGTGCATCTCGCGCGCCTGATGGGACAGTTCACGCATGCCACCGTGCGGCCGCAGGATTTGACCCTCGTGGCAGAAGGGGCATCCGGACGCTGCATCATGCGTTGTACTCTGCCACCCTGTGTCGGCATCATAGGCATCTATTGGACCGCAGCGCGCGCGGACAACGCTTCCTTTCTGGCGGCGGCGGACGGGCTATTGGCAGCCGGGGTGTACGTTCCGCGAGTGTATGCCCGGCAGGAATACGGCGAGGGGCGCGGCGCATGCTTGGCAGAAGATTTGGGGGAGCAGAGTTTGCTCGCGCTGCGGAATGCCCCGAGGGATGTCAAGTTAAGCGCATACGAAGCTGCTCTGCATACAATGCAAGCATTCCACACCGTGCGGGTCAATTGGCCCATGCAACCCCCTTTTGATGCTGAGCTCTACACTTGGGAGCAAGCCTACTTCGCGGAACATCTGCTGGGACGCCATCTCCGACACCCTGCGGCAGCCGACTTTGCGCGGCAGCCCGCATGCCGCAAAGTTACCGCATGGCTTGCCGGACAGCCCCGCGTGCCCGTGCACCGAGATTTCCAGAGTCAGAACATTATCCTGCGCGAAGGAAAGGCGTATTGTATTGATTTTCAAGGTATGCGATCCGGGTTAGGTGAATACGACTTAGCGTCCCTGTTGTACGACCCCTACATGGAGCTGTCCGGCGATGAGCGGGAGGAATTGCTGAAGCGACTATCCCTGCTCCCCGGACCCGCCGTTGACCCGGAGCTCCTGCAAGCCTGTACCCTGCAGCGTCTTATGCAGGCACTGGGAGCGTACGCCAACATCGGCTATTCCCAACATAACTCTTGGTACTTGAACCTGATTCCCGCAGCCTTGCGCACCCTGCGCCGGGTTTGCGCAAACGTGCCGACCGATGCGCCGACTTACCCACTCGCAGCATGTCTCGCCGCCGTTATCTGATCTCTTTGCTCCTCTGGCTCGCCCTCATGCTCTTTGCCGCTCGGGATGGAGTATCGACGCTGCATTGGGTAGATGACGCGTTCTATCGTGCCGCTGCGGGGCAACGGGACGTGCCGGTTCGCCTTCTGTTTCCGGGAGAAAGCCCACGTACCGCCAAGGTACTCACTCCGCAGTATCAACAGAAATACCCGTCTGTGTTGTACACGCTGTGGGATGCGGATGCTGTAGAACCCGAGCCTAAATTGCAGGAGCTCGCCACCATCATCCATTGTTTAGTCTCCAATCACGCCATCCCCCAAGTTGTCCTCTCTACCCCGCTCACATGGGCGGACGTGAAGAACAATACCGTGCACCTCATGCTCAGCAATGCCCTGAGTAACGTGCGCGTCCTTTATGTGGGGCTGCATGGAAACAACGCAGCTCAGGCGCAACCGACACCTAAGCTCATCCGCGAGAACGCGATCCCGTCGAGTTGTCTGATGGGAGACCCGGACGGTTTACCCGCAGCCAATGCCGCGTATCCCCGCCAGCTGCCGGAATCGAAAGTCTCCCTGCCATGCCCGGACTTCACAGAAGATGAGCTGCTCAGCGCGGAGGAAGCGCAGTCCCGAGGACTCTCGCTCCCGCTGCTTATGCGCTGGAATGAGAATGTGTACGCGACCCTGCCGCTGTGTGTCGCAATGAAACACTTGGGGCTGAAACCGATGGACCTGCGCGTGCACTTTGGGAATACGCTCCGACTTGGCAAGCGATCGGTGCCTCTCGACAAGCACGGGCGTACCCCCCTGAGTGGCGCGCAAGCGGTATACGTGCCGTTGCGGGAAGTGCTGCAACCGACACATATCGAGGAGTCTTCCATCGTGCATAGTCCGGTAGCCGTAATATGCCGCCCCATGCACGAGATGGTCGGTGAAGATCGGGGAAAATGCTTGGCAGCCACGATTTCCTGTCTGCTCGCGAAAGAACATACCACTTATTTACCCGAAACTCGCCGGGAACATGCCACATTTTTGACGTTGAGTCCCGTACAGTGCACTTGGGCGGGGCTGGCGATCGTGTGGGCGGTGGGACTTGCCGCCTTGCTCATCCTGAGGATTGTCAGCTTACGTACGCGCTTTCTGCTTGCCATTTTCGGGATTGTGGGTATCTACTTATTCGCTTGGTACGTCTGCCGAAAAGATCAGTGGATAAGCATCTCGACATGGCAGCTCTGCTGGCTGTTGATTGTCGCCTGCCCCATCGCACACCGGAGGAATCGGAAGGAATCCACCGACACCCTGCCGCAAGAGAACATGTCGCAGGACTAAGACACGCCGCCGGATGTTTGATAGGCGCGGCAAGGTTGCACGGGAGAAAACAAAAAACGAAACAAAAAGGACGCGTGATGATCAAAATGACGCTACCGTGAGTTTGACGCCCCTTTGGTATACAGGGTGTGCAGAAGCCGCACGAGATCAGCATTGCAGCGGTCGGCGGGAAATTTCACGGGGCAGGTATGCATTGTGCTGGTCAGTCAGGGTAGAATATGGTAGGATGGGGAAGATGGACGGAGGGGAAATCGAAGCGAAGCTGGGCTACCGATACCGGAATAAGACCCTGCTGTGGCAGGCACTCACGCATCCGAGTACGGAGCACGGGCGCACGGGTCCCTCGGACTACGAAAGGCTGGAATTCCTAGGGGACGCCGTGTTAGAATTAGTCGTTTCACACGAGCTCTACACCGAACACGCCGAAGCGGACGAGGGGGAATTGACCAAAATGCGTGCTGCCATTGTGAGTCGGCATCACCTAGCGAGTATCGCGCACGAGCTGGAAATAGGGCAATACATCATCATCAGCCCAAAATTAGAAGCGAGTGGCGGGCGCAGCTCCGTTTCTGTGCTGGGAAACACGTTGGAAAGTTTGGTGGGTGCCATCATGCTGGACTCAAACTTTGATACAGCGTACGCCGTGGCGCATCGTCTGCTGCGGAAAAGCCTACAGGAGGCTTGTCCGGCGGGGGCTACTAATCCCAAGGGTGATCTCCAAGAACTTCTCCAAGGTTTGAACAAACAACCGCCGGTCTATCACGTGCGGCAGTTGCGAGAAATGCCTCCGCTCTTCGAAGCCACCGCTGTCTGGAATGGGCAGGAAATAGGCACCGGGGTAGGTAGTGGAAAACGGAGGGCGGAAACAGCCGCCGCGTTGGCTGCACTGGATGACGTTCACGCCGCGCGAGGTTGGGCACGTGAGTTGTGGGAAACCCACGAAAAACAAGACGGGAAGAAACCATGAAGGACTGTTGCAAAGTCAATGAGAAAATGCCCGGAGATGAAGAAATCTGCGATTTGGCAGACTTCTTTAAGGTCTTCGCAGACAGCTCGCGGATCAAAGTACTGTGGGCTCTGCACCACGGGGAAATGTGCGTAACCCATTTGGCTGAGCAGCTCGGTATGAATATACCGGCTATCTCTCACCAACTCAAAATTCTGCGTCAGTGCCACCTAGTGCGCACTCACCGAGATGGTAGGAAAATGTATTATCGCTTGGCAGACGACCACGTACAAAGTATCCTAGAGCTTGGTGCCGAACACATGCGCGAGCCCCGCCGTCCCAAGGCATAGTACCGGAACGAAGAAGCACGAGGTACGAAGTAGCAAAGCCGGGGCGGGGGATGCGTGGGTGTGCACACCTGTCCCAAATAAAACTTCGAAAAACGATGCAATGCCAATCCCTGTGCGGGTTACAGACGCTTTGCGTATTAAGGGGGTACTAACCTCACGGTTGCATAGATTTGGTCTCCACGCATCGTTCCCGCTTTGCATTCATCGTTCCCCTCGCGCAACTCTGTTGCGCCTAACTCCTTCACTTCGTGCCTCGTACTTGATCACCTCCGTGTTGCCACGTGACGAAGTTATCGCTCTACTCTGAGTGTTTAATTTATTTGGGACAGGTGTGGGTGGGTGTGGTTTATGTCGTAAGGATGGCTTGACAGGGATGGAAAGGCGTGGTAGGGTGGGAGAAAGGTGGGAGGATATGGGAAAGACACTGTACGAGAAAGTATGGGAGGCGCACAGCGTGGGGACGCTAGCGGATGGGCGTACGCAATTGTTTGCGGCAACGCATTATGTACACGAAGTAACTTCACCTCAAGCGTTTGCGATGCTTCGAGAGCGGGGATTGCCGGTGCTGCATCCGGAGCGAACCTTTGCGACAGTTGACCACATCATCCCGACGGATGACCAAAGCGAGCCCTTCGCAGACGCGCGGGCACAGAAGATGATTGATGCGCTGCGCACCAATTGCGCGCAGGCGGGAATACGGTTGTTCGACATAACGAGTGGGCAGCAAGGTATCGTGCACATGATAGGACCGGAGCTGGGCATCTCTCAACCGGGCATGACGATTGTGTGCGGAGATTCACACACCGCCACACACGGCGCGGTGGGAGCGGTTGCCATAGGTATTGGGTCTACCCAAGTGCGCGATGTGCTTGCAACGCAGACATTGGCACTTTCCCCGCTGAAGGTACGCCGGATACGTGTGGAAGGCAACTTGCGTACCGGCGTGACGGCAAAGGATGTGGCACTACATATTATCGGTAAACTCGGGGCGCAGGGCGGATTGGGCTACGCTTACGAATTCGCCGGTTCGGTGGTGGAACGGATGGATATGGACGGTCGGTTAACCCTCTGCAACCTCGCCATCGAAGGGGCGGCGCGGTGCGGCTATGTGAATCCCGATGAGGTTACTTTTGCCTACCTGAAAGGGCGACCGTACGCACCGCAGGGAGCAGAGTGGGACAGAGCAGTGGAGCGGTGGCGCAGCTTTGCGAGCGACGCGGATGCCGAGTACGATGACGACATGCGCATAGACGCAGCGGACATTGAACCCACAGTCACATGGGGAACATCCCCAGACATGAACGTGGGCATCACGGAAACTCTACCGCAGCTCGAGCAGGCAAAGGACGAGGAACAGCGGCGAGCTTGGGAAACTGCATATAAATACATGAAACTCAACCCGGGAGAGACGTTGAAAGGGCGGAAGGTGGACGTGGTTTTCGTGGGCTCGTGCACGAATGGTCGTCTGCAGGATTTTCGCGCTGTCGCTCCCCTGCTCAAGGGAAAGCGTGTGCACCCCGGCATCCGCGCACTGGCTGTACCCGGCTCGCAGTTGACTGCTCGGCAATGCGAGCGGGAAGGAATAGCGAACACCTTTCGCACGGCAGGCTTCGAGTGGCGTTTGCCGGGTTGCTCCATGTGTCTCGCCATGAACCCGGACAAACTCGTCGGAGAGCAGCTTTGCGCATCCACCAGCAACCGCAACTTTCAAGGCAGGCAGGGGAGTCCGACCGGGCGCACCCTCCTGATGAGCCCCCTCATGGCGGCGGCATGCGCTGTCACCGGCAGGGTAAGTGACCCGAGAGAGGTATTTGGGAATGCAATCCTTTGAACGACTATGGCAGCATCATTACAACCCATAACCCACGTCACCGGCAAAGTCGTGCCTGTGCTGGGAGCGAATATGGATACCGACCGCATCATCCCGGCGCGCTTCCTGAAATGCGTGACTTTTGATGAACTTGCCGGTAAGATGTTTTATGATGAACGTTTTACAGAGGACGGAGTAAGCAAGAGGCACCCCATTGATGCCCCACAACACGCGGGCGCGGTGCTCATGATAGGGGGAGAAAACTTTGGGTGTGGGTCATCGCGGGAGCACGCACCGCAGGCTATTAAACGCTCCGGGATACGGGCGATTGTCGCAGAGAGCTTCGCGGAAATCTTTTTCGGCAATTCCTGTGGCATTGGGTTACCCTGTGTGTGTGTCGCTGCAACCGACCTTGCCCGCCTCCGGGAGTGCGTTGCCGAGCATCCGGAAACAGTTTGGAACTTGGATTTACTGACCATGTGTCTCACGAGCTCCCTCAAAAGTATACCGGTCCGAATGCCGGACGAGCCCCGCGAAGCATTTATCAGCGGTCGCTGGGATGCCGTGTCCGAGCTCATGAACGCAGCCGAGCAGGTTGAAAATCTCGCCCGCTCCTTACCATTACCCACCTACCTTGCACCGAATCATGCTGGTTAACCTTACTCCCATTGTGGTCGGCGGTGAGATCGACAACACGACGCGCGACACCACCGAATTAACCCTACGCTTTGCCCGCGACGCGCAGGAGCTATGTCTACGGTATGTCGGCAACTGCATGGGTGATATAGCAGGTTGCCGTGTCACCTTCGAACGGAAGGGTGAGCTGCCGCGTGCCACCACCATTATGTCTGAACTCCACCGCTTCGTTCGTCGCATGAGGAACTTCAAGGGTACGTTCATCATGGGCGATATGACATTCTCTCGCCGAGAGCCCTCACGCAATGATGCCGTTACCCTCGACAACATGCTTTCATTGGAATTTTTCCAAGGTATAGAAACACGCGTTCTTATTGAGGGAGCAGAGTTTACGTGCACCGATATCTCTCTTCCGGGCTGGGAATGCACAGAACCGGAAGAAAATGCGCAAGCCATGCTGAATGTGGTTACTCTGGCTGACCATGTGCGACTCAACGTAAAAGAATTTCGCGGACCCGGGCTGAGCATGCTCGATGAACAGATGCCGGAGTGTCGGTGGGATCGTGTGCTCAACCGAGCCGAAGCCTACATGTCTATCGTGCCTTCCGTCTATAGCAAATACCGCCCCGATCCACGCGGTTTAGAATCCGCAGCCTTTGTACTCGATCGTATGGAGCTGCTGGATAATCTCGCCGCAGAAAATGAAGAAGACCGAGAATATGTCATTGGGGATGACTGGAATGACTGGGGAGTGACCGACTTCATGGAGCGTGAAGAAGCCGCTCAGCTGCGTCGCGCCATGCGCACTCCGCTGTTTCGGTCTGTCTCTCGACTCATCTCCTTTATCCGCGAACACATCACATCTCACGCCGAGTATTACCTGAAAAACCGCGCTGTGGAGCAACTTCTCGCAGTGTTTGCAGGGCTGATTTCACAAACTCTGGCAACTGTTATGCTGCTCCACGAGAAAAAGAAAGGGACGAAACAGGTTATTCTTACCCGCGCAGAGACCATTTCGAAGCGGCTCCACGAGCTGTCCGCCCACGCGCATGAATGCTTACCGAAAAGGGTAAGTACCCCATTCTGTACAGCGACGGACGAAATCCTCCACCAACTCCGCAACCTCGTCCATTAAACCCGGTCGGAGTCATGTATGTACCTCACGAAAGGCGCAAAGTTATTCTTGCACTACTCGAGCAGCGCGGCTACCTGCGTACGGCATCGGTGGCAGACGAACTCGGTGTGACGGAGGAAACCGTGCGTAACGATCTCATTTTCCTGCAAAAACAAGGTTCATTACAACGCGTGCGTGCCGGAGCTCGCTACCTTCCCCCAGCCGGGAATCCCCTCGGGGATGCATCCCTGAGCTCTCAATACATTAGTGTTCTGCAACAGCACCTGCCAAAGGATGGATGTATTTACGCAGACGACACGCCGCTCCTGCGATGTCTACTCACGCATTCGCGCGACGGAAGCTACAGTGTGGTAACCCCCTCGCTTTCCCTCGCGCAGTCCTTGTGTGTACCTGCCCTGCCGCATCGCGTTTTACTGCCCGCCGGAGCTCTGAATAAGAAAACGCACCTCATAGACGTCGGCGATGTATGCGCGATGTCGAACTTCCTGAACGAGCATCGTCCAGTCACCGCTCTGCTTTGTCCACCTGCCGCAGGCGGACCTTGCAGCATCTCCTATCACCACGCCCTGCAAGCGCGCTGGGCAAGTGCCGCAGCACAGGCGTCTGAGCATTGTCTTCTCGTTATTCTGCCCAATATTCCGCATTCCCCGATGGCAAACCGTGTCCACTGTACTCCTGAACGCATTATCGGTCCGGCGAATCTCCCGCCGAAGTTCAGCGAACTCCCGCATGACTTTGTCCCCATCATCACCGTTGATGACATTCGCGAAGCGGGTCTCGGTTGACGAATCGCAGGAGCACCCCACCACCACACACCTTCCTCCGTCACTTGCCCTTCCCCGGCTCTGCCACTTCGTGCTTCGTACTCCCATTCTCCCGCATCTTCCTGCCGCAAAGTTATCGCTCACCACACCTGTCCCGAGCTAATTAACCGCTTGACTGCTCGCACAGTGATGTCCTTTCTGAGTTGCGGAAGCCCGGAGGGACGTATAGTGATAGTGGCTTTTCCGGAGGCTCCGCATTTACCACGCACAATTGCAAGTATACGACCATTAAAGAAGTGCTGGCGCGGATCCTGCATGCAGGTTTGATCAATGGGATTCCCATTGCAGAATCCGATGAGCTCCGCCGGTCCTTTTACTTCAAATTTTACCTCACGGCAATCTGTCGGCACCACATTTCCGGCGGTGTCAACAGTAGCGACTTCGATGAAACAGAGGTCACGTCCATCCCCTTTAATGCTTTTGGAATCGAAATCCGCCTGCACACGGGCTGCTACTCCGGTTGTTACCACCTTATCTTGTGCCCAAGGCTTGCCGTTTTTCTTCACAACCACAGAGATTTCACCGGGCTCATAGACAACATTTTCCCACACAAAGCGATAGGCAGTCTTCGAAGCACCGGAATTTTGAGGTATGCGCTCCCCTTTACCCTCTTTATCTTTGCGGCAAACGCCTTGGCTCTTTCCGTTGACAAAGAGCTCGGCTTCATCGCCGGAGCTGAAGCACATAACGGGCGTAACTTGCCCTTCCCTGCCGGACCAATTCCAGTGGGGAAGCAGATGCGCAAAGCGGGCGTCAGGGTCCCAGCGACTCTTGTAGAGGTAAAATACATCCTTGGGGAACCCCGCCAGATCGATGATCCCGAAGTACGAACTACGGCTGGGTGCCTTATTCCCCATAGCATGTAGCTGGTCCATGATCTCCTTCTTTTCTTTCTCGCTCAGTGCCTGCAAGTTACCAACGTTGGAGGCATCCTGATTATACGGAGTGGGCTCGCCGAGATAATCAAATCCCGTCCATACGTACTCACCGGCTGTCTTGGGCTCCGCGTCATGTGCCGCAAACTCCACATCCGCGCAACATCCCCACGGCACGGACGCCACCCCATACGCACTCACCTGAAACGCGCTCGCCCCCCCATTTCCATGCCATTTCAGTGGAAATAAATAAAATCCACGGGTACCGAGACCGGATGCGGTCTCAGAGCCAAAAAAAGGCTTTCCCGGTCGCTTCGTGGCATATTCTTTATACATTCGCGGCTTGTAATTAAAGCCCATCACGTCAAGAATGTCACCGAAGCCGTTCCATGCGCCATTGCCGTCATTAACCCCCACTGTGTATGGACGGGTGGTGTCATATTTCCGGAATTCGTCTCGCAGCTCTTTGTTTACCTCACGACCGTGCGGGGTTCCGATTTCCGTAATTTCATTGCCGCCGCTCCACATGATGACACACGGGTGGTTGCGGTCTCGTTTCACAAAATTCTCCACATCCTTCTTCCACCATTTCTTCCAGTCCACGTGGTAGCCATTAACTTTGTCATACTTTTGTGCCTCCCAAATATCGAAGAGCTCATCGAGCACGAGTATTCCCTGCTCATCGCAAACATCCAATACCTCCGGAGCAGGCGGATTATGCGAGGTTCGAATCGAATTACATCCCATTTCCTTGAGCTTGCGTACCTTTCGCTCCCATGCCTTTCTGTAAAATGCCGAGCCAAGGGCTCCCAAGTCGTGGTGTTCGCACACCCCCTGCAACTGCACTCGCTTGCCGTTCAGGTAAAATCCGTCCGCTTTCCACTCGATAGTCCGTACTCCGAAGCTCGTGGAATATTTCTGCACGCGCTGCCCGGGCTGCGAGAGGGACGTGATAAGATGGTAAAGATGAGGAGATTCGCAACTCCATAACTCAGGTTGAGCAACGCGAAGTTTTTGCTCGACCGCCCGGGCTTCTCCGGGGGCAAGTTCGACCGTCACATCCTCTGCCTTGGCATCATTTCGGATGACGCGCTGAGAAATCGTGAGCGTCACGGGTTGCTCGCCGGTATTCTCCACCTCTGTTTGCACATTGACTGTGACCGAGTCAGAAGAAATCTCCGGTGCCGTCACATAGATTCCGTCGTACGCCACATGAGCGGGCAGGGTACGAGTAATCCAAACATGGCGGTAGATACCCGCACCGGGATACCAACGCGTGGAAAGAGGTTTATTGCTGACTTGCACCGCCACCAAATTTTTACCCGCCTTCAGATAAGGAGTGATGTCCACGCGGAATGAGGCATACCCGTATGCCCACTCCCCCGCTTTCTTGCCGTTCACGTACACTTGTGGGTGCGACATAACTCCCTCAAAATCCAGATAATACCGCTCTTTCTGCGCAGAAAATTCTTTCGGAACCTTGATCGCCTTTCGGTACCAACCGTAACCATTCCAAGGGAGCTTACCGGTTTCATTGGGTTCATCCTTCAAAAAGGGACTCTCGATAGCCCAATCGTGGGGCAACTGCACCGGCTTGAATCCTTCTTCCGTATAGTTCGGGTCAGAAGGTGTTTTGCTCCCCTCCGCCTGGACGAGCGCGATGTGTTTCCCGTCCGTCCCGAGTATCTCAAGCTCTCGTATACTCGGCCATGCGCTGTGGCGCGACTCCGGAAAACGCAACGTGATCATGGATGCTCGCTTACCTCCCACCTTATCCACCGTTTCTCCACTTTGCATGGTCACAGTATGTGTCTCTGTGAAATCTTTCCCCCCACCGTCCGTAAACTTGTATTCTATTTCGACCTTTTGGGCATCCTTCTTCTCCCAGATGATGTGTAGCTCGTTTATCGGCTCCTGCTTCGGCAAAAGCACAAGTGTCTGCCCGGGTCTACCACTGCTGGCGCACCAGCGTGTTTCCTTGTTCCCATCCACCGCTTGACTCACCGGGTATCCCGCTTGGGAACCCGACGGCGAATAAATACCTCTCGCGACCTCCTCCGGCGGTACCGTTCCGAAATAGCGAAATGTCCACCCATAGTCAAATGACTCGCTTCCCCACATGTCCCCCCCCGGCACCGGCACGGTGATCTCACCGAATGTGACGGGAGTCACCACAGCGAACGCCGCCATAGCACCCACCCCCCTGAGTATGTCTCGTATTGTCCGTTTCATGTCCGAGTAATGTTCAATGTGTAAGTACCTACCTAAATACGTCCCATCTCGCGGTTGTCTTTCACCCATATCTGTGCCAATAAAATTTTCAAAAAACGCTGCGATGCCAATCCCCATGCGGGTTACAGACGCTCTGCGTACTTCGTGTTCGCTTCGTACTTCCATCTCGCTTGCCATACAACCGCACTGCTTCACCACATCTCCCATCTCGTTCGTACTTCCCGCATATCACCCCCGCCCACTCCGTACGTCTCTCCACAGCTTCGCTACTTCGTACTTCGTACTTCGTGCCTCGTACTTCCATTCCTGCGGGGGCATCAACTTCATGGCTACATGGATTTGACCTCCACGCGTCGTTTCGGCTTTGCCTCCCCCATCTCCCTCTGCGCAACTCCGTTGCGCCTAACTGCTTCACTTCGTACTTCGTACCTCGTACTTGATCACCCCCGTGTCTTCCTGCGACAAAGTCATCGCCCTACTCTGAACACCTAATTTATTTGGGACGGGTGTGATCATAAACTTCTTAATTGTGCTTCAAATTGGCGAAATTGTATGGCTTCGAGCAAATCCGCATCCTCGATCTCCTCTCGCCCCGCTAAATCCGCTATGGTTCGCGTGACCCGCAAAATACGGTCGAACGCCCGCGCGGAAAGTCCAAACTGCTCCACCGCAGCGAGCAGGAGGTCCTGTTGCTGCTTGGAGAGGGGACAGAAACGGCGGATCATTTTCCCGCTGAGCCGGGCGTTGCACACTGCAGAAATCCCGGCATAGCGTGCCTGCTGACGAGCCCGCGCGGCTGTCACCCGCTGCCGAATGGCGGCACTGTTCTCCCCATCCGGCTTACCGAGCAATCCCGCCGTATCCACCGCCGGTACTTCAATGAGCATATCGAAGCGATCCAGCAAGGGTCCGGAAATCTTTTTTCGGTAGCGCGCAATGTCCGCTGGTCGACAATGGCAGGGGTGTCGACGGTCGCCCAAGTACCCGCAGGGACACGGATTCATCGCAGCGACTAGCATGAATTGACAGGGAAAGTCCACAGAACCGCTCGCACGAGATATGGTAATTGTGCCGCTTTCCAGTGGCTGACGCAGTGTTTCCAATGTGCGGCGACTGAACTCCGGGAACTCGTCCAAAAAAAGCACGCCATGGTGCGCCAAAGTGATTTCCCCGGGTGTGATCGTTGAACCGCCGCCCATGAGCCCTACATCCGAAATCGTGTGGTGCGGAGCTCGGAAAGGGCGATGCGCTAACAAGCCCCGCCCCGCCGGGAGTAATCCGCAAACAGAGTGTATTTTACTCGCTTCAAGTGCCTCATTCTGAGTCATCGGCGGCAGTATCCCTGGTAATCGCGCCGCCAACATACTCTTTCCGCTACCCGGGGACCCGCACATGAGCAAGTTGTGTCCCCCGGCGGCAACAATCTCCATGGCTCGCCTTGCGTAGGGCTGTCCCTTCACCTCATCGAAGTCCGGCGTATCATCATCTTCTTCGTTGGTGGAACCCGGCAACTGTGGTTGGTGTGAGCTCGGGTTCAGTAGCGTATCCCAAGCTTCCCGTAAATCATGCACGGGATACACCTGCATATCCTCCACCACTACCGCCTCCGCAGCGTTTTCCACACTCACCAGCAAGCGTCGCATCCCGGCTTCCCGCGCGGCTACCGCCTGCGGTAAAATACCCCGAATTCCGCGTACAGCACCATCCAGTGCCAACTCCCCCACAATGCACCAGTCGTGCAGGTCTTCCGGCACTCGTCGCCGGAATTCGCCCGGTAGTCCGGAATAATTATTTTGGATTGCCATTTCCAAACCGAGTGCGATCGGCAAATCAAAGCCGGGTCCTTGTTTTTTGACATCCGCCGGTGCCAAATTGACGGTCACGGCAATTTGCCCGGGACAGAAGAAATGGCTGTTCTGCAATGCCGCTGTCACCCGCTGCACACTTTCCCGCACCGCTGTATCCGGCAATCCCACCACACTGAACCTGCCCACCTCTTCCACCTTCTGCACATCCACCTCCACCTGCACCTCATAGCCGGTAATTCCGATGACTGCCGTTGAATGTAACCTAGTAATCATACCTCCTCATTTAACAATGACAGTAGACCCGACGGACAACTTATCAAAGAGTATGGAGCATGCCTCCGGAGGCACACGCACGCAGCCGTGCGATGCTCCACTGCGGTAAACACTCCCCACATGCATTCCGATTGCCCCGTTAAAGCGCATCCAATAGGGCATGGAGGCACCCAAATAATGTGAACCCTTGGGTGCCTTTTGCCACGACTTGGCATCGCTCTTCACGATGACGTTATTGGCATCCACAAAACTGCCGTAGCTCGAAGAGCGGTGCTCTCGCTCCTTCTCCGTGATGCGAAATTTGCCGCGCGGTGTTTCGTGCCCTCCCACTCGTCCGGAACATACCGGAAAATCCATGGCTATTTGGTCGTTGATGTAAAGACGCCCTCGCTGCTCTCGCAAAAGTATTTCCACGCGCGATTTCTGGGGTGCGTGTTGCTGCAAAGCTGCCCCACGCCACATGTCTCGCGATTGGCTGTATGTGGGACTCGCGATGAATGCCTCGAAGGTGCGTGCCACTCGTTTGTTTTTTGCGGCAGGCTCCAATTCGGCACCGCTGCGCGCGGAGTCCCGCCTCCCATGGTGGCTGCATGCTACTAAGCCTAACGCCGCAACAACCGCCATACCTGATGTAATTGCTCGTATCTTCATGTCTCTCGATAGGTTTCCAATCTCGCGGCAAACTCTCGCGGTAGCGTCGCGCGCACCACCACGTCATTTCCTTCATATTCTGTGCTCAGCACCTTGCCGTCCCTGTGCATAATAGCGATGATTCGGCTTTCCGCTTGAGGAATGCGATACGTCTGTGTGCTTACGCGGTGGAAAAGCATGTCCACGCACGCATTCAATAGCTCCGCCATCCCTTGTTCATGCAGTGCACTGATACTCAGGCACGGATGTCCCTCTGTCGCTGCGCCCAGCTGCTGCATGGCATGCCGTGTGTCCTCCGTCCCTGCCTTGTCCGCCTTGTTCCCCACCACTATCATGGGTTTATCCCCAGCACCGAGTTCTGCGAGCACTTGGCAGGTGGTCTCGTAGTGGCGCAGTGCCTCCGGGTCGCTCACATCCACCACTTGTACCAAAAAATCCGCGAGGACAGCCTCTTCCAGTGTGGACTTAAATGCCTCCACCAACCGGTGCGGCAGGTTGCGAATAAACCCGACCGTGTCGGTGAGCACCAAGGGTTGTCCGTCCGGTAATTCGATCTTGCGACTCGTGGTATCGAGTGTCGCAAACAAAATATCCTGCGCGGGGACTCCGGCATGAGTGAGCGCGTTCAACAAGCTAGATTTCCCGGCATTTGTGTAGCCCACGATAGCCGCAGTCGGTATGCCTTGGCGCAGTCGTTCCTTGCGCTGGGTAGCACGCTGTCGTCGCACCTCCTCGAGCTCTCGGCGGATGGCATTGATGCGCTCGTGTGCCAAGCGACGATCCACTTCTATCTGTTTTTCGCCCTCTCCTCTCGCAGCAGCCCCACCCCCTTTCCCCCCCCCTGCGCCCCCACGCTGTCGATCCAAATGCTTCCACATCCCGACCATGCGCGGCAGCGCATATTGCATACGCGCTAAATCTACCTGCATCACCGCCTCCCGCGTCCGAGCCCGCCTCGCAAAGATGTCCAAAATGACTTCCTCACGGTCCATAACCGGCAAGTTCGTAAACTTTTCCCATTCCCTTTGCTGACTCGGACTGAGTAAGTTGTCAAATATCAAACAATCCGCTCCCACCTGCTCGGTGAGCAGGCGTATCTCCTCTGCCTTGCCAACGCCACACAGAAATTTGACCTGCACCTCGCGTGTCCATATCAGTCGACTCTCGACGATGCCGTACTCCAAGTTCTCGACCAAGTTCTCGAGTTCCGCAAGCAGGGCGGCGCGCTCCGCGTGTCCCTCCCCGGGCATTCCTATACCTACCAACAGGGCTCGCTGCGGTCTTAACTGTGTGTCACGTATCTCAAAGGACATGTCGTCCTCCTATCATTCAAAACTCTGCGAGCGCGTCACCGGTACATCTCGCAGGTAATCGTTGCTTCCCTTGCAGGGACATTCCCCACATGAACTCATCAACACACTCGCCGCAAGTGTCCCCATGACCATTAAAAAAAACATTCTCATACGCCCACATTCAACCTTATTCTGCCCCAAATTGCAAGCAAAAACCGCACGCCTTACCACGGATGCACAAAGTAGTTAGTCGCAACAAGGTCGCGCGGACTTCTTCTGGTAAATCACCACCGAACGGGCGGGAAGCAGCAACCCGCTTCCCGCCCGGTAATGTCGCTGAAAATTGCGAGGGGTGAATCAAATAGAATCGCCCAACTTCTTCATCGCCTCGGCAGCGCGGTTGGAGTATCCCCATTCGTTGTCGTACCAGCCGCAAACCTTCACCATGTTGCCGCCAACCACATAGGTGAACCCGGCATCGAAAATGCAGGAGTGCGGATTGGACACGATGTCCTGAAGCACGAGTGCCTCCTCCGAGTATTCGAGGATTCCCTTGAGCGGTCCCTCGGCGGCTTCTTTCATGGCAGCGTTCACCTCCTCCACAGTCACATCCCTCTTCAGAATCGCCACAAAATCTGTCAACGAACCGGTTGGGGTCGGCACACGGAAAGAGGCACCATTGAGCATACCCTTGAGCACGGGTATGACCTCCCCGATCGCCTTGGCAGCCCCCGTGGTGGTGGGTATAATGTTGATAGCGGCAGAGCGCATGCGACGCGGGTCCTTGTGCGGCAGGTCGAGAATACGCTGGTCATTCGTGTAAGAGTGTATGGTGCTCATCATCCCCTTCTCGATGCCAAACTTATCGTTAAGTACCTTGACCATCGGGGACAGGCAGTTCGTGGTGCAGGATGCGTTGGACACGATATTGTGCTTAGCCGGGTCGTATTCTTGGTCGTTGATGCCGATGCAGAAAGTGAGGTCCGGGTTCTTGGCGGGAGCCGAAATGAGCACTTTCTTAGCCCCGGCTTTTAGGTGTCCTTCCGCTTTCGCTCGGTCAGTGAAGAGTCCGGTGGACTCCAGCACAACGTCCACACCAAGCTCCGCCCACGGCAACTGATCCGGCCCCAACATGCCACCAAGTATCTTGATGTCATGTCCGTTCACCACCAACGTATCCTCGCCCTTTATCTCCACCGTGCCCTTGAACCTTCCTTGCGTGGAATCGTACTTGAGCAGGTGTGCGGTTGTCTCGATGGGTGTAAGGTCGTGTATTGCAACCACTTTCTCAAGTTCGG
>CAYWNS010000016.1:0-28801 GCA_964459715.1 uncultured Akkermansia sp. | reverse complement strand
CTTATTGATAATAAATTCCATACGTATATCCAACTCCTAATGCGTTTGCCCTGCCTGGGACAGGTGTGTGCTTGACATGCGTATTCCGAATACGTACTACCCGCTCTGCGTGTCATGAGAATATCAACTTAATGGGTGTGTTGATTACTTCCCCGTGCACTCACTGGGACGGCAAAAAAATTTGACAGAGTGGAATTTGGGGTTGCAAGGGAGGGAGGGGTGTGGTAGGATGTGGGCGTGGCACAGGATGACGAGTACCTGCACCGTCGAGCAATGGCAGAGGGGCAGAGTGTGGGTGCGTCGGGTCGTGGGGGCAAAAAGAAGCGAGGCGGGTGGAGGAGGGTGCTGTGGCGGTTATTGTTGTGGGCGGTGGTGATGGGGTTGGTGTTTGCCGGGTTGGGGTACGGGTTGCTCGTACTCGTGTTGGGGAAATACAGTCGGTATGCGGAGGAGTTCAATTTGGAGGATGTGAATAACTTGGATCATCCGAGTATAATATACGATTGCAAGGGACGGGAAATTGGGAGGATATTTGATGAAAACAGGAGCTATGTAGCATACAAGGATATTTCACGCAGTATGATAGATGCGCTTGTGGCGCAGGAGGATAAGAATTTTTGGACGCATGAGGGGTATGATCTGTGGGGGATAGCGAGGGCGGCGAAGGAGGCAGGATTTTCGCCGGGGCAAGCAAATCAGGGGGCATCGACGATAACGCAGCAATTGGCGCGCAATGCGTATGACTTAGAGAGGCGGACGCTGGCTAGGGGGGGGACGCGGTATGAGCGGAAAGTGGTAGAAATCTTTTTGGCGCGGAGGTTGGAGAAACGATACAGCAAGAGACAAATCATCGAGTTTTATCTGAATCGTATTTATTTTGGACGAGGATATTACGGGATACGGGCGGCGAGTTTGGGATATTTCGGGAAAGAGCCTCGGGAGCTGACCGTACGGGAGTCAGCAAGTTTAGCGGCGTTGGTAAAGAATCCGGAGAATTACAATCCGGTGAAGAATCCGGAGTTAAATTTGCGGTGGAGGAATGATGTTGTGGACCGGATGCAACGCTTGGGGATGGTAGGGGTCAAGGAGGCGGAGAGGGTGAAAGAGCAACCACTGGGATTAAATCCGGCTCCACTGCGGAGACATACCTCGTTTTTGCATGCGTTGGTGCAGCGGGAGGTGGTTGGGCTGTTTGAGAGTCCGGAGAGAGGAGAAGAGGTTGTGCGGAGCCGGGGCTTACGTATCTACACAACGATAGATGCGGAGATGCAGGCGGCGGCGGAGGGGGCATTGCAGCGACAGTTGAAAGAAATAGAGGGGCGGGCAGATTACAAACATGTGCGACACGATGACGCGGTGAATCCCCGAGCCGACCGGCATAGGTATTTGGACGGGGCTGTGTATGCGGTGGACAATGCGAGCGGTGCGACGAGGGTCTATGTGGCGGGGCGCGACTTTGAACGGGATAACTTTGATATTATCGAAGACGGGAGGCGACCGATGGGGACGGCTCTGCTGCCGTTTTTGTACATGTGCGCGTTTGACAATGGGTATTCCCCCTGTTCGAGGTTGGTAGATGACGCGATGGATAATCGACTGGCAGGGATCGGCGGGTCGAAAGGGATATTGGGGGAATGGGGGATGGAGGTAGCGAAGGGGCGATATATGGACAGTATCACGGCTAGGCAGGCACTGGAGTGGTCGAAGATTGCGGCGGCGGCTAGGTTGGGTATAGAGCTCAGCGCACGCAGTCATCGGGGGGCAAAGGTGTTTGTCGATACGTTGACGAAGGTGGGGATAGAGCCACCGATGCGGAATGAGGGGAGTACGGAGGCGCACCCGGAGTATTACCCGAGGGTCTATCTTGGGACGGAGCCGGTGTCGCTGAAGGAGATGGTGATGGCGTATACGGTGCTTCCGAATTTGGGGAAACGAGCGGTCAAGCCGTATGTAGTGACCAAAGTCGTAGACAGAGAGGGGCACATCCTTTGGGAGAATCCGCTGCATGTGGACGGGCGAAGCGTGCGGGCGACATCGGCGTGTACGGCTTTTCGACTGCATAACATTCTGCAGGAGTCACTAAAAGAGGGAGCAGCGGTGAGGATGGGACAGTATATGCCGACGGAGTTTCACGGAGCTGTGAAGACGGGCACGAATTATGACTTCGCGGACGCGACGGCGTTCGGGTATACATCCGGAGTGACCTGTGGGGTATGGGTAGGATTTTTGAATGAACACCAAGCGATATATGCGGAAGCGTTTGCGACGGATGTGTGCGGACCAATTTTAGGAGAAGTCATGAAAGTGGCGGTGGGGAGGTATGCCGATGAGCAGCTGATGCCTCCGGAAGGAGTAGAATCTGTGGAGATATGCAAGTACAGTGGGCAGGTGGCGACGAATTTTTGTTATGAAAGTACAGAGGGGAAGGTAGGGTATACGCGCCCGACGTATGTAGAGTATTTTGCGAAGGGGGATGTGAGTTTGAGCAGCTGCAGTGTGCACGGGGACGGGAGTCCATCGCTGGGGGATTTGCTGGACACGCGGGGGCAGAACACATTTTCGCGGGTATTGCCGGTGGCACCGATATTGCCGAAGGGTTTGGCACTGGTGGGGGAAGACCCCTATGGATGTCGGTTGACGCTGAATCCGAAATACCGGGATGTAGGGGATGGAACAGGGGGTACACAGAGGGTGAACGAGGAGGACGCCTTACCGGCGGAAGAGGCGGATGAAGTGGAGGAGCCCGTGAAGGTGGATTCGAGCATCGAGTTGCGTATGCCGAGCCCGTTACGCTATTTGCCGACCGGAGCACTTCAACTGTAACAGAACTACCTATCATCGAGAGATCAAATGCCTACAGAAATACAGACACTTGCTGCCACACAGGAGAAAGCGTTTTTCATCAACATGGACGAAGCTGTCTATGGCACATTTGCGGAAATAGGGGCAGGGCAGGAAACAGCCAATTGGTTTTTCAGGTCGTCGGGGGCGGCGGGTACGGTAGCTAAGACGATCAGTGCGTACGACATGACGGTGTCGGATACATTGTATGGGGTTGTCAAGAGATATGTATCCGAGGAGAGGTTGAAGCAGATGATGGAGTACGAGTATACGCAATTGATCCAGCGACTCGGAGAAAAACGCGGGGATAAGACACGCTTCTTTTCCTTTTGTAATACAGTGAAATGCAAGGGGTATAAGGACACCGGACCGTGGGCAGCATGGATAGGGGTGAGATTTCAGCTCAAGCCGGGAGCGGCACCGAGTGACCTGATCATGCACGTGCGCTTGACGGTGCCGGACCAAGGTGTCCAGAAGCGGGTACTGGGGATACTGGGAGTAAATTTACTCTATGCGCTTTTTTATAAGCGGGATAGAATGGAAGAGTTTGTGCGATGTGTGGGAGAGAATTTGGACAGGAGCCTGTATGAAATCGACTTGATGCGATTTTCGGGCAACGGGTTCAGCATGTTCGATAATCGCATACTGGCACTGCAACTGGTGAGGAGCGGACTGTCGGAAGCTGCTTTATTTCAACCGAAGGATAATACGGTGCAGCAGCCGAGCGACTTCTTGTACAAGCGACCTATTGTACTGATGCGGGGAAGTTTTATGCCGCTCTGCCACATACATCTCGAGATGATGGAAAGTGTACGGGCGAAGTTCTGTACCGAGTTGACGGATGAGCAGCGGGAGCGGGCTGTGGATATATGTGAGATATCGCTATCGAATTTACTGCGGGGAGAAGAGGTGGATTTGTTGGATTTTTTAGATAGGGTAGATGCGTTGGCGGCGTTGGGGAAGACCGTATTGGTGACAAATATAACGCACTTTTATAAGATATCGCGGCTACTGAATCAATATACGAGGGAGCCGATAGCCATCGGCTTGTCAATAGGTTTGTTACACGAGTTGTTCAAGGAGAAGTGGGCTGCCGACTTACCGGGCGGAATCATGGGGAGTATGGCGCAGATATTTTTGAGTCAGACAAAGTGCTACGTGACACCGTGGATTAACAGGAAGAGCGGGGAATTTGTGACAGCCGGGACGTACAGACCGCCGGAGAAGTACCGGTACCTGTACATGCATTTGACGGAGAACGGATATATTGTGGAAGTGCCGTATTTTAATCAGAAGTTATTGACTAGGACACCTCGGGATATTGTGAAGATGATCAGAGAGGGGGATGCGGCGTGGAAGGAGTACGTGCCGGAAGAAGCGTGGAGAATGGCTGAACATCTACGTGTGCCGACGGATGCCTGATGGGAGCTCGGGAGCACGGCGGGTGGGCGGCGAAATCAACTTTGACTCTTGATAGGAATGAATGTACGCGATGATTTTCCGTTTTTAGGGGTGGACGGTGCACCGGTGTATTTGGATAATGCGGCTACGACCCAGAAGCCGAGGCAGGTTTTGCGAGCACTGGAGCAATTTTATACGCATTTGAATGCCAATGTGCATCGCGGAGCGCACAGGATGAGTCGCGAGGCTACGGAAGCCCATGAAGCGGCAAGAGCCTACGCGGCGGAGTTTTTACACGCCCGGGCGGCATGTGAGGTGTTGTTTACTTCCGGGTGTACGGAGGGGATCAACTTGGTAGCGCAGACACTCGCCCTGAGTGGTTTGGTGAAGGAAGGTGATGAGGTATTGGTATCGACCGATTCCCACCATTCGAATATTGTGCCGTGGCAGATGCTGTGTGAACGAGTGGGTGCCAGAGTGGTACCGGTGGGGCTGAACGAAGAGCTGTGCTTTGACTTTCAGGAGTTCCTGCGTTTGCTGGGAGAGAAAACCCGGATGGTAGCCGTGCCGATGGTGACGAATGCGTTGGGACTGCGTCTGCCGACGGAAGAGATCACCCGGGCGGCACACGAGGCAGGGGCTCTGGTGCTGGTGGATGGGGCACAGGTGGTTGCGCACGAGGCGATAGACGTGCAGGCGTTGGGATGCGACTTCTTCGCGTTTTCCGGGCATAAAGTGTACGGTCCCACGGGAACAGGAGTCCTTTGGGGTAGGCAAGAGTGGCTGGAGAGGCTGGGACCGTGGAAAGGAGGGGGGGAGATGATACGGGAGGTGACATTCGACGGCACGACGTATAACAAGTTGCCGTTTAAGTTTGAGGCGGGAACACCCAACATCGCGGGGAATGTGGTGCTGGCGGAAGCTTTGCGGTACGTGAAGGAGCTCGGATTTGACGTGATACGTGCCCATGAACAGGCACTTATGGAGAAGTTGACTGCCGGGTTGGCAGAGTTGGAGGGAGTGCAAATATTGGGCGGAAATGCAGGGCATGCGTCGCTTGTATCGATACACGTGCCCGGGGTGCATCACTATGATATCGGCATGCTGCTCGACCAGATGGGAGTGGCTGTGCGGACGGGGCATCATTGCTGTCAGCCGCTGATGAAAGCACTCGGTATAACCGGTACCACACGCTTTTCTGTGGGGGTATACAATGGGGAAGAAGATATCCTTCGAGCCATTGCTGCCACGGAGAAAGCACTGAATATGTTGGGACGAGTGTGACACTGCTCATCCGCCGCTCCTTGGCTTTGCTCCTTCATGTTCTCCCTACAGAACATCCCCCCATTCCGGGGCGGGACGGGGCTGGGAGAGGGCGCAGATGTTATCTACTAGGCGATTCCATTCCGGCAAGCCGCTGAGGATTTCTATCCGGATGCGCAGGAAGAAGATAGGGACATCCGGTTCTGCCGGTTCCTGCAGGCGCACGGCGTCCTTTTCGGTCGTGATGATGAAATCGATAGCGCGGTCGGCGCAGCGACGGACAAAGGCGTCCATTTCCGCTTGTTCGAACCAGTGGTGATCCGGGTAACGGCGGCGGATTTCGATATGCGCGCCGAGCTGTGCGACTAGGGACTCAAAGCTTTCCGGACGGGCAATCCCGCTCATACAGGCTACGTATTTGGACTTCAGGGCAGAAAGCGGCAGACGTTCTCCTGTAAAGACATTCTGCAGGTAATCCGGGGCGTGGTCGGTCACAATGATGTCGGCTAATTTGTTGTAGCGACGGATGACGGAGATGAGCGCATCCTGCGGTCGACCTTCGCTCTTCGTGAGGATGATGTACCCGGCACGCGCGAGCGAGGAGCGAGGCTCGCGCATGGTACCGCGCGGCAAAAGTGCCCCGGTACCGAAGGGAAACCCGCAATCCACCAGCACGATATCAATCTCGTGCCGCAGCTTGAGGTACTGCATGCCGTCATCCAGAATCAGAGTGTTGCTGTTCAGTTGCTCGATAGCAAAGATGCCGGACTTCACCCGATCCTTATCCACCAATACCGCCACACCGTCTAAGTTACGCGCGAGCATAAAGGGTTCATCGCCTGCGTAAAGGGGTTGGAGGTAGCGCGAGGTACCGTCACCGGCTACTTTAGGGACGTACTTGACACGTCTGCCCTGCCGGTCCGTCCATTCCTGCATTTGCGGGAGCTCCGCGCTCTTGTACCCACGTGTCAGGATGGCGCACTTACGCCCCCGTGCGGCGAGGGTGCGCGCCAGAAGCTCCACCACAGGAGTTTTGCCCGTACCTCCCGCCGTGATATTGCCCACACTCACCACGAACGTGCCTAGGTAATGAACGGTGCAAAGCCGCCGCCGGTACATGAACAGCCTAAGTTTGACGATCAAATAAAAAGCCCAACTACAAATGCGCAGAGCACAACGCATGAGCCAAGCGCGGAACCCATGCGCCCGACCAAACACCACATCCATCGCCCACTCTTCAAACTCTTCCTTCCGCGATTTCATGCTCGGTGCTATCATACTCCATGCTCCGCGCTTGTCAAGATTGCCGCCCGGTGGTAGAATAAACACAGCTATGTCAAACGAGCAAGAAATAGGCATATTGGAGCAGGCTGTCACCTCCGGCAATCTGCAGGCTTCTTCCCTCCGGAATATCGAGAAATTGATGATTGGCACGCAAGACCCCGTGGCGTCTGCCGCTGTTCGCGAGCTGTTGGTTGCCTCAAACTGGGCAGAGCTCAATAACCGGTTCTACAAAACGCTGGCTTTTGGCACCGGCGGGTTGCGCGGGCGCACTATCGGCGCGGTGGTGACCTCTGCCGAGCAAGGCAACGGCGGACCCAATGACAGACCGGAGCATCCCTGTGTCGGTACTGCCTGTATGAATTATTACAACGTGGGGCGAGCCATGCGTGGGCTGATTGCCTATGTGCGCCGCTTTGTGGGGGAGGGGCGGAAACCGCTCTTGGTGATCGGACACGATACGCGCCACTTTTCACGGGACTTTGCGCAATTCTGTGCCAAAATTGCCACCGATACCGGCTGCGACTGCGCTCTCTTCGATGGACCCTGCTCCACTCCGGAAGTTTCCTTCGCTATCCGTGAATTGGGGGCTGATACCGGGGTGGTCATCACTGCGTCACACAACCCCGCCCACGACAATGGTTTCAAGGCATACTTCAACGACGGGGCACAGCTCGTTCCCCCACACGACCGAGGCGTGATAGCCGAGGTCAATGCTTTGGAGAGCGACACCTACACCCCGCTTCCCGAGGCTCAACGTGGGGAATTACGCATTCTCGGGGGCGATATGGATGCGCGGTTCATCGCCAAACTGAAGGGAATTATCCTTCGCCCGGAGGTCTTCCGCGCGAGCTCCGCTAAGGTCATTTATACGAACCTGCATGGCACGGGCGGACGCTGCATTGTGCCGTTGTTACGGGAGGTCGGCTGTCAAGTCAGTACGGTAGCCGCTCAGGACGTGCAGGATGGGCGATTCCCAACCGTGCAGAGTCCGAACCCGGAAAATGCGCCTGCGCTGGATATGGCTATTGCCCAAGCGGATGCCGAGGGGGCTGACCTCGTGATCGCCACGGACCCGGACAGCGACCGGATGGGGATTGCCGTGCGCGACAAAGCTACCGGCAGGATGCAGCTGCTCACCGGCAACCAAACCGGCTGTCTGCTCGCGTGGTACCGCTGCATGAGTATGCGGGAATTGGGGCTCGTTACCCCTCAGAATGAAGCCCATGCCGTGATGGTGAAGACGTATGTCACCAGCCCCCTGCAAGACGCGATAGCCGCATCGTTCGGCATTTCCACGGTGAATGTGCTCACCGGCTTCAAGTACATCGCCGCCAAACTCGGGAAATACGAGCAGGCTATCCCCGCCGCCCTGCGAGCGAACTACAGGCAACTGGATGAACCCGCGTCCCGCACCCTCCGTCTGCAGCACAGCAAGTATTTTGTTTTCGGTGGCGAGGAAAGCTACGGCTACCTCGCCCAAGACTTTGTGCGCGATAAGGATGCCAACGCCGCCGCCCTCTGTCTCGCCGAACTCAACGCTTACCTAGCCTCTACCGGCTCCGGTCTCCTCGAGTGTCTCTCTGCCCTCTATTCCCAATTTGGCTTTTACGTGGAAGCGGGCAAGAGTCTCGTGATGGAAGGGGCAGACGGTGCCGCCAAAATCGCCGCCCTCACCCACAGTTACATCACTGCCCCTCCCACTACGATGGACGGCTCCGCCGTTGTCGCCGTGCGGGATTTCTCCCAAGGTACGATGAAGGATGCAGAGGGCGACCCCGTACCGGCAGAAAATCTCCTGTTTGTCGACCTAGCGGACGGACGTAGTTTTGCCGTGCGTCCCAGCGGCACGGAACCTAAGATTAAGTTCTATCTCTTTGGTCACAGCGCGCCGGGCACTGACCTCGCCACCGCGAAACAAACGGTTGCCGCCGGAATCGATGCTCTTTGGCACGCCCTGCAACGAGACGCACAGACACGAAGTGCGAAGTAAACAGGGCAGTAAGGCAAGGGGGGACGAGAAAAACGCAGGAACCTCAATGGAGGTCCCTGCGACATATAGATGATACAACGGTTCAATGAGGGGCTACACCCTTGGCATCGATGGCTTTTTTAGCCAGTTCGAACACATTTTTGAACGCCTCCGGGTTAGCGATGGCAAGTTCAGAGAGAGACTTGCGGTCCAACTCGATACCGGCGGCTTTCAAACCCTCAATAAAGCGGGAATAGGTAAGCCCCAGTGGGCGCACGGCGGCAGAGATACGAGCAGTCCAGAGACGACGGAATTGACCCCGCCTCTTTTTGCGGTCGCGGTACTCATATTGCCATGCTTTGTAGACAGCATCCTTAGCGTAGCGAAAGAGCTTACTGCGGAAACCGCGAAAGCCTTTAGCGCGCTGAAGGATGCGCTTGCGGCGGGCTCGGGAAGCGGGCCCATTTGTAGCACGTGCCATAAATAATCGATTTTTAATGTAGTAACGAGCAGTTCTACCTCACTTCCTTGCAGTCTCGCTCGTTGCTCCTCCACGATGGAAGGAAGGCTGCACGAAAGCCACCCGATATGCGGATGGAAC
This sequence comes from uncultured Akkermansia sp., assembly GCA_964459715.1. GTDB lineage: Bacteria > Verrucomicrobiota > Verrucomicrobiia > Verrucomicrobiales > Akkermansiaceae > Akkermansia. The sequence goes on along the minus strand of CAYWNS010000016.1, from coordinate 19,442 downwards.
ATCGACCGTAGAGCAATTCCACGGTGTCAGGCAAAAGGCATGTTCTGCTTGATGACCCACACCTGCGTGTCGTCCACCAATGCCGGTTTGCCTAAGGCTCGCTTCCTCTTGCTGGACTTTTTTTGCAAGATGTGACGTTTGCCCTGCTTACGGCGCAGAACCTTGCCCGTGCCGGTCACCTTGAAACGCTTGGCTACAGCCTTACGTGTCTTGTTGATACCACCTTTGCGGGTCATGGCGGGCAGATTATACCTCGGTTTCCCCATTTGGCAAGAAAAAACTCACATTCAAGGCAAGAAATTCCACACCTGTCCCAAATAAGTTAAAAGCTTCGCGTTGGGCGATGACCTTGAGGCAGGAAAACACGGAGGCGATCAAGTACGAAGAGAAGGAGCTAGGCGCAACGGAGGGGAGTTGGAAGGAGGCAAAGCCGGAACGATGCGAGGGGAATAAATCAATGCACCCGTGATGTTGAAGCCCCCCTTAGCTTGCAGAGTATCGGTAACCCGCATGGAAACTTACTGCGGCGATTGTCAGGAAATTGTTTAACAGGTGTGGCTGCGGCTTGACATATTCTTGTGGAGTGGGTAAGATTTCGGGCGTATGCAGACACGCGTCATCCGGTTCGACATGGGGGGTGACCCGCGCCCGGTTTATCGGGAGGCAGCCAATTTGTTGGCGGAGGGGCAGGTGGTGGGGTTGCCGACGGAGACGGTGTATGGGCTGGGGGCGGATGCTTTTTGTGAAGAGGCAGTTGCGCGAGTTTTTGAGGTGAAGGAAAGACCGAGGTTTGATCCGCTCATTTGCCACCTTGCCTCGGCGGAGGCACTGCGGGATATTGCTGATGTGCCCGACCGACTGCGGGGACTCGTCAACAGGCTGGCGGAGCAATTCTGGCCCGGACCGATGACGCTGGTGCTGCCACGCAAAGAATGCGTACCGGATATTGTGACGAGCGGGCTACCCACCGTGGCATGTCGGGTGACGCAACACGAAGTGATGCGCGGGGTGGCGCGGGAACTCGGGCATCCCGTGGCAGCCCCGAGCGCGAATCGCTTCGGACACATCTCCCCCACATCGGCTGCTGCCGTGCTCGAGGAGCTCGGTGGGCGGATACCATTGGTCATTGATACCGGGGCATGCTCCGAAGGGCTGGAAAGCACCATCCTCCAACCGTGCTTGGACGAGAAAGGGAAAGCGGCTGTGCGACTGCTCCGTGAGGGACCCATCACGCGAGAAAAGCTGCGCGGGATATGTCGAGTCTTGAAGCCGACGCACAGAGGGGCGACAGTACCCAACGCACCGGGGCAGTTGAGCTCACACTACGCGCCGCGTAAACCCCTGTTGCTCTGTGATCCGCGCGAAAAATTCGCACCGACGGCAGGGGTGCGCTACGGACTCATCAGTTACCAAGGCGACTCCCCCTTGGCGATGCAGGGGGGGTGGGCGGAGGTCATGGCTCTCTCTCCCGGAAGTGCGCGCTTGGCGGAAGCTGCCGTTCGACTCTTTGCGGTGATGCGAGCCATGGACGCACGGGATGGGGTGGATTGCATTGTAGCGGAAACATTGCCGGAAGTCGGCTTGGGGCGCGCCATGATGGATCGATTGCGCCGTGCCGCCGCTGCTCGGTCTCTCAGTGCACCGAGCGATGCTGCCAGCGGGACGCCAAATGAGAGCACACCATGAGCTGCACTTGGTGAAAAACAATGAGCGGCAGCAACAGATCGTTGTCCAAACCCCCGAAGATTGCCAGCATCATGGGGGCACCGACAGCTAGGCTCTTTTTAGACCCGCAGAAGAGGGTCGTCACACTGTCGGTCCAAATAAAATGCAGGGCTTTGCATGACATCCAGATAATACCTTGAATCAGAAGTAAGAGGAGCAGGGATGCGAGGATGATGCCTGCCAGACGGACGGCGGAGAGCTGCTGCCAGTATCCTTGGACGGTGGCGGCAGAGAACGAAGTGTAGACGACGAGCCAGATGGTGAAGCGGTCGTTGGCAGAAACTAGGGCGTGATGGCGGTCTGCCCAAGGTTTCAGGCGTTTGTGGAGGAGTTGTCCGAGGAGGAAGGGAAGCAGGACTTGGCAGCTGATGGTGAGCACGGCTCCCGGTCCCACGTTTGAGCTTTGCACCCCATCGAGAGAGAAGAGCACACCCACCAGCAGCGGCGTGAGAAATACTCCGAAGAGACCGGAAATCGAAGCGGCGCACACAGCTGCCGGTACATTGCCCCCGGCTATGGAGGTGAAGGCGATACTGCTCTGCACGGTAGAGGGCAGGCAGGCGATGTAGAGAAAGCCCGCAAACAGCGGTGCCCCCACCAAGGGTTCCAGCACCCCGCGTCCCATCCACACCACTACCGGAAACAGCACGTAGGTGGAGAGCAGCACCGCACCCTGCAACCGCCAATGCAGGATGCTGTCTACCACGGATTTGCGGGAGAGTTTGACACCGCAGAGGAAGAACAACAGCACGATGGCAGCCTGCGTGAGCCACTCAAAATAAACGGCTACCGAACCACGGCAGGGTAGTAGGAACCCTAGGAGGATGCACACAACGATGCCAGTGGTCAAGTTCACGCGTCCCGAACAATAGGTAGATTCACGTATACCCCGCGACGGTTGTGCGAAGTGATTTTGAAGCGACCATGCGGTGGAGGACCTGATCCTCTACTTGCGGGGCGGAAACTCATACGTGATGCGCCCGGATGTCAGGTTCAACACGAGGTATGCCTGAAAATTCTTGCCGGTTTTTCGGCTCACAAAGTCTTTGATGAGCGGGCTCTTACCTTTACTGAGCAGGGACTGCACGAGCTCGGCATCTATGGATACACCACACATTTCCTTGGGTATCAGGAGAGGACGGTTGTTTTTGCCGAAGGTCACTCCCTCCACACTCCAGCCCTCAGAGGTATCCAGTAGGGCATGTTCACCCTTGCCCTTCACGGACACGTTGCCGTGTTTGGTGGCTTGGGAGAGGTCCTGCTGTGCCGTAGCGGGTGCCGCAGCTTTCTTTTTCGGTTTATCCGCTTTTTTCTCGTGCGGGGGGAACTCGAAAGCGACTCCGCCTCTGGCTCCATCGAGCTTGAGAAACGCATCAAAGGTTTTGTGAGTGCGCTGGGAAGTGAAGCCGGTGAGCAATTCGCTCTTGCCCTCCGCGAGTACGCGGCGTATGTCCTCTCGGGTTAACTGTTTACCCAGTATAGCGCGGGAGACACTGAAGCCCTTGCGGGAGGAATTGGAACGCGGGAAGTCCGGGATACTCCATTTCTTGTCATCTTCGAACAACTCGAGCTGCCCGTGCCCGAGCACATCCACTTTCCCCAGCGAATGACTTTCATCCGGGGTCTTTTCGCCGTCCTCCGCTTTCTCGTCCTCGAAGAAAAACTCCACCTTCCAAGTCCCCTTGTCGTCGGCAGGACCCAGAAGATGCAACCCCGCACTGAAGCTCTTCCCCAAACGCGAGCGGAAACCCTCCGTCACCGGTAGCTCACGCTTGCCGATCAGCTCAATGAGTTGCTCGTCATTCAAGCGGAGACCCGCATGCAGTCGCCGAATGTGGAATTTGCAATTTGTGCAGACCACGGAGTCTTGGCGGCTCACGAGTTTCATTTTTCCGCACGCAGGGCATGCTATGGGGAGGTCCGTCGTCTTGCCACCCTGCATAAACTTCTTCACTGCGTTCACAATCTCAGTAGTGTACGCACGAATATCCTCCATGAAGGCACTGCGTTTCAGCTTCCCGTTTTCCATTTGTTTGAGGCGGTACTCCCACTCACCGGTAAGCTCCGGACTGGAAAGGGTACCGACGCCTATCTGCCCGAGCAAATCGATGAGGTCCATCCCGCGTCGCGTGGCTACAAGGTTTTTGCCATCGCGCGCAATGTATTCTTGGGCAAGCAAACCCTCGATGATTGAAGCACGGGTGGCAGGAGTGCCCAGCCCTCGCTCCTTCATGGCGGATGCCAGCTCATCGTCATCCACCAGCTTCCCCGCGTTTTCCATGGCAGTGAGCAACGTCGCCTCCGTGTACGCCGGGGGTGGCTTTGTTGCGTCTTCTACCGCTTTCATTTCAGTTGCTTGCACCGTTTCTCCCCGTTCGACACGGCAGAGCTCATCCTTCTTCTTGCGGTCTGCGTTGTACAGGACGCGCCACCCCGGGTTGAGCAATATGCGCCCATGCGAGTAAAACAGGTCCTTTCCGTCAGAGCTGGTGATGGTGGTGATGCGTTCGGTATCCTCAAACTCGGCATTGGGCATAAAGACCCCTAAAAAACGCTGCACCACAAGGTTAAAGATGCGGGCGGCATCGCCGCTCAGACTCACAAACTTGCCCGTGGGGATGATGGCAAAGTGATCGCTGACTTTCGAGCTGTCGAACACGCGCTTGCTTGGGCGAATGCCTTTTGCACCGATGATGGAGCGCGCATACTCATTGTATTCCGGCATGTTGTCGGCAATGCCCTGTACCGTACGCGTTACTGTCCTCATGTAGTCATTCGGAAGGAATTTGGAGTCTGTGCGCGGGTAGGTGAGGACTTTGTGCTTCTCATAACACTCCTGTGCCAGATGCAGGGTACGGCTCGCAGAAAAACCAAAGCGATTGCTGGCTTCCTTCTGCAGGGATGTCAGATCGAAGAGCAAGGGAGCTGGCATACTCACCGGCTTCTTGCGTTCCTCCACCTTGCCGCTCTTCCCTTCGCAACGTTCGACTATCCGAGCAGCCGTCTCCGCATCCCATATCCGTTCACGTGTACGCTGGGTATTCGTTTCATCGCGTTTGATATGAGGGTCTATCCACTTCGCCTCGTAAGTACCGGTTTTTGCCGCGAAGGTGGCATGTACCTCATAGTAAGTTTCCGGGGTAAAAGCGAGCACTTCTTTCTGGCGCGCCGTCAGAATAGCCAAAGTCGGTGTCTGGACCCGCCCGGTCGGTGTCACCAGAAAGCCCCCGGCAGAGGATTGGAGCACGGTGATGGCTCGCGTGCTGTTGAGTCCCACCAGCCAATCTGACTCCGAGCGACACACAGCGGCATCTGCCAAGTTCAGCATTTCCTCGTTGCTCTTGAGGTGTTGCCACGCTTCCAAAATGGCATCATCCGTCATGCTTTGCATCCAGAGTCGGTACAAGGGCTTACGGATGCCGCCGAAGCGGATGATATTGCGGAAAATGAGCTCTCCCTCGCGCCCGGCATCGCACGCATTGACCAAGGAGTCAACCTCTTTGCTGCGTGCCAGCTTGAGTATTTTTCTCAGCCGATCCGCCGACTTCGCTATCGGCTCGAGTTCCATTTCCGTCGGCATCACCGGCAGGTACTCCATCTTCCATGGCAGGCTCTTTCCTTCCCTCGTCTGCGGCTTCTTTTGCTCCACCAAATGTCCCACTGCCGACGTGATGATGAGCTTATCGTTGTGAAATCCACCACCTCCTTCTTTCGCGAACTTCCCGTACTTCTTCCCGAGCACACGCGCTAAATCTGTTGCCACACTCGGCTTCTCCGCGATGATGAGTTGTTTGCCCATAGAATATCAGAAGATTTACCCCTCTAGGTAAACCCATCTTGCCCCATCCGTCAAGCATGAATCACGGCATACCAACCGGCAAACATACCTGTCTCAGATAAATGAAGGGCTTAGTGGTGGGCGATGACTTTGTCGCAGGGAAACGGAGGAGTGATTAAGTACGACGCAAATTGGAAGTACGAAGTGAAGAAGTTAGGCGCGACAAAGTTGCACAGTGAGAAGTAGAGGAGGCAGTGCCGAAGCAATGCGTGGAGACCAAATCCATGTACCTGTGATGTTGATGCCCTCTTAGTACGCAGATCGTGTGAAAGTCGCATAAGAACCGGCATTGCGGCAACTGTCGGGAAGTTTCTTGGAACAAGCGTGCTGAGGAACAGGTGGCTATGCTTGAAATTTGAGGAGGGAGATGCTATACTGGCGGGCACAGATGGTAACCATAAAAAATCTGACGAAAGCGTATGCCGGGCGGATTTTATTTGCGGCGGCGGAGATGACGGTGAATTGGGGGGAGAGACTCGCCTTGGTGGGACCGAACGGGGCAGGGAAGTCCACCTTATTTCGCATGATATTGGGAGAGGATTCGCCGGATGAGGGGGAAATACAGCGCGATGAGTACGCGACCATCGGATATTTACCGCAGGAAGCCGGAGATCCGAGTGATCGCACTGTGCTCGAGATAGCCATGAGCATCACTCCCGAATTGGGGAGGGCCATACGCACGATGGCGAAGTGCGAAGCACGGAATGAGCAGGACGGCGAGGACTACGCGCACGCGCTGGATACCTTCACGGTGCACGATGGTTACCGACTGGAACCCAAGGCAAAACGAATACTCAAGGGGCTGGCATTTAAGGAGAGCGACTTCAACCGACCGGCACGCGAAATGAGCGGCGGATGGGTTATGCGCGCCCACTTGGCTCAGCTTTTGGTGGCGGAGCCGGATTTGTTGATGCTGGATGAGCCGACGAATCATCTGGACCTGATGAGTTTGCTGTGGTTACGGCGTTACCTGAAGAACTATCCGGGGAGCATCCTCATGATTTCGCACGACCGCGATTTCATGGATGAGCTGGCGGAGGCGGTATACGACATTGAAGGGGCGCAGTTGGTGCGCTATACTGGCAATTATTCGACCTTTCTGGAGCTCAAAGAACAGCGTTACAGGCTGATGTTGGCGGCTTGGCGCAATCAACAGCGCGAAATTGCTCATTTTGAGGCGTTTATTGAGAGGTTTCGCTCGGTTGCATCCAAGGCAGCTCTCGTGCAGAGCCGGATCAAACAGTTGGAAAAGATGCAACGCATCGAAAAGCCCCGTCCCGCCCGTAAAGTATTTAAGTTCATCTTCCCTCAACCTCCCCGCAGTATGCAGCGCGTTATTGAGCTGGAGCACGTCTCTCAAGCGTACGGTGAGCACCGAGTGTATCGTGACCTGAATTTGTTAGTGGAGAGGGGCCAACGTATCGTCCTCGTGGGACCCAACGGCGCAGGGAAGTCGACTCTTTTGAAGATACTTGCCGGGGTGATTCCCATCGATGGCGGGAAACGGACAGTGGGGACAACGACTCGCATCGGGTATTTTTCGCAGATGAGGTCGGAGAACCTCACACCCAATCTGACTGTATTGGAGGAGATTATGAAAGCCGATCCCGAGCTGCGGGAAGAGGATGCACGCGGCGTGCTCGGCAGTTTCCTGTTCCGTCGCCTAGATGTCGAAAAGCGGGTGGAAGTGCTTTCCGGCGGGGAGAAATCGCGTCTCAGTCTCGTCAAGTTCCTAGTGAGTCCTCCCAATCTTCTGCTCATGGATGAACCCACGACACATCTCGACCTCATGAGTGTGGAGGCTCTCTCTCAAGCACTGAAACGTTACGAAGGAACGCTCGTCTTCATCTCTCACGATGTCCATTTCATCCGCTCCTTGGCAGAAAAGACGCTGCATATCAACCAAGGGACACTGACACCTTACGCCGGGGGCTATGACTACTACCTAGAAAAGTCCGGTCTGCTGAACGCTGACCTCGCCATGGACCAATAGGGAAACCGGGATGAACAAAGGCACAGTCGGTGAGATGATGCTCGACATGCGCACGCACAAAGCTTGACATCTGCCGTATAGACATGCTATAACGCAGGGGGTATGCGGGACAAGGAAGAGAGCGGGACGGCGCGCCAGATGGTACGCTTTGTGATCGTTGGGGTGCTGGCTACACTGATCCACTGGGGACTCTACACATTGATCAAGGAGATATTCCGCATAAGAGAGACGAATGATTGGGGGCTCACGCTCGCGTATTCGTTCGGGTACGCAGCAAGTCTGCTCATCAATTATTGGCTTTCGCTCCGGTACACATTTCATACACAGGGCAGTGTGGGCAAAGGACTGGGTTTTGTCTTCAGTCATGCGGTAAATTATTTCCTGCACATAGCGTTGTTAAAGCTGTTTTTGTGGATCGGCGTGGGGCAGATGCTGGTTCGCGTGTTGCAAGCGGTGAGTCCGGGGCTCATCGCGGCAGTACCGCTGCTCGGAGATTCTGCCGTGCTTCTGCCGCTGCCCATCTTCTTCATTGTCGTGCCGGTCAACTTCCTCTTTGTGCGATTTTTCCTGACATACAGGCGAAACGACAAACCAAAGCAGGGGAAAAACGACCAACTTTGAACACAAAACACCCACTTGCTATCTAAATTGTATATATGCCCATCGTATCTTCGTATTACGGTAAGCGACTCGTCACGTTTCTCATCATTTACCTGCTTTATGAGCTCATCGAGGTAAGTTTACTGGAGCTCACAGGCAACGGCACCGGGGAGCTTGTGGATATGACGAGCCTCATCATCTTTGCGGGCGGTACACTGGCGGCGTTCTGCTTCTGCATCCTGCCCTACCTCATTTATCTAGCGGCACTTCCGGCAGCATTTCACGGGTGTACAGCCGACCGCATCGTTTCGCAAGTGCTCTTCGGGTTATTTTGCCTCGTGAACGGATTAGAGGAGTTGGCAGAAGTGCTTTCAGGTGACTCATTTCGGCTGCTGAGCCGGGAGCTTATCCAGACACCGAAAGCCGCTTGGTCGCATTTCCTGCAATTTCCCTACTTCGGTGCCGGGGTGGTGGTGACACTCGTGGTTGTGGTGCTGAGTTTCTTAGTCTTACGCAGATATCTGCATGTGGGCAGGGCAGTCGTGCCGTCGGCATATCAACGCGCGCTGGTGGGGTTATCCGCTGCGGGGTGCGGTTTCCTGCTGATGTTCGCCACGCACGGCATAGAGCAGAACCAGCCCGTAGGTGAAATCTTCCGCGATGGGTTCATCTCACTCTTCGGGGGCATATTTGCAATGACGAAGATGCCGGACCTTACCCTCATTTTCGCCCCTCCGTGCCTAGGCGTCCTGATCCTGCTTGGGTTGCTCACGCTCACGGGTGCCGCGTGTCGCCGCGCCGGGACGGAGAAGTATTCCCCGATTGCACTCGTGCAACAACCGTGGCAATCATTATGTGCGCGCTACGGAGCATTCAACGTGTGGCTCGTTTCCCTGTTGATGTTCGTGGTGGTACTCCGGCTCATTTCTTTGGGACTCTACCCGCTCATGGACACCACGGAGGCACGCTACGCCGAGATGTCGCGCAAGATGATAGAAACCGGGCAGTGGTTGCAACCGCAGTTCGACTACGGCGTGCCTTTCTGGGGCAAGCCTCCTCTGTCATTCTGGGCTACTGCGGCGGGGATGCTGGTGTTCGGCGTGAATGAGTTCGGAGCACGCATCGCGCCGTTCATCTGCATGCTTTTGGTCGGTCTGTGCTTTTTTGCGTGGTCCTTTCGCACACACGGACGCTCCGGTGCCGTCGCCTGCATGGTGGTATTGCTCACAAGCGGTATCGGCTTTGTAGCGGCGGGTGCCGTCATGACGGATGCCTATCTCACTCTCGGTACCACCTTGGCACTGATTTCGTTTCGGCGGGTCATGGGGGAGGGCACGCGGCGGGGTTTCTGGGGGTATGCCCTGTTTGTGGGTATGGCTGTCGGGCTGCTCAGCAAGGGACCGTTGACCTTGGTGCTTGTGGGAATTCCCATTTTTCTGTGGCTGGTGGTAAGCGGACAATGGGCGAAGGCGTGGCAACGCATTCCGTGGGTGAAGGGTACACTGCTCATGCTGCTTGTCGTCCTGCCGTGGTACCTCGCGGCGGAATACACCACACCGGGATTCCTGCGCTATTTTATTGTCGGTGAGCATATCGAACGCTTTTTCGTGTCGGGCTGGCAGGGAGATTTATACGGCTCCGGACATGCCCGCCCTCTCGGTACTATTTGGCTCTACGCCTTGGAAATGTTCCTGCCTTGGGTGCTGCTCGTCCCTTTCCTGCTGCGGAGGCACGCCGAGAAGTCGGAGGAGGATGCTGACAAGTGGGGCTTCTACCTCCTTGTATGGGGGCTCACGCCTCCGGTTCTCTTCACTGCCGCGCGCAATATCCTACCGGCGTATGTATTACCGGCACTCCCGGCTTGGTGCATCCTCTTGGTCGAGTTGCTCTGGAAGCGCGCCGAGCGGCAGATGCAATGGAAGCTGTTGATTCTATCGCCCGCTCCCATGCTCCTCATCTCGGCTCTGTTCGTCATCGGTTCCGGCTTCCGATTCATTGATTACAGGTGCGATAAAGAACTGATGGGCAAGTGCGAACCCGGGCACCCCGTGTACTACCTCGGGAAGGCACCCACGTACTCTGCTCAATTCTACGCGCGCGGGTGCGTACGTGCTCTGCCGGAGGTCCCCGCCTCCTTGCCCTCCGGCTCGTATATAGTGACCCATACGGAGACTCCGCCGCCCGGTGGTGATTGGGTGGTAAAAGCCCGCAATTATCGCCACCTCCTCTGGCAAAAACAACCCCGAAACGATTGAGTTGCCATGCTGCTTTCCTTGGTTGTTCCCTGCTACAACGAGAGTGCCGCTCTGATTCCTTTCATGGCGGAGGTGGAGCGCGTGGTGGCTACGCTGGACGGTGTGGAGGCGGAGGTGATTTTCATCAATGACGGGAGCTCGGACGACACCTTGCGCATCATGCGGCAACTCTCCGCCCAGCACAGATGGGTACGCTACCTTTCTTTCTCGCGTAACTTCGGCAAAGAAAGTGCCATCCTCGCCGGACTCACACACGCCAAGGGGAGTTACGTGGCGGTCATGGATGCCGATTTGCAGGACCCGCCCGCCCTCCTACCGCAAATGCTGCATGCCGTGCGCGAGGAGGGCTACGACTGCGCCGGGACTCGCCGTGTCTCTCGCATAGGGGAACCCCCCATCCGCTCCTTTTTCGCCCGCATGTTCTACCGGCTGATCAACCTCGTCTCCGAAACCAAGTTGGTGGACGGTGCGCGCGACTATCGCCTCCTCTCGAGCAAGGCGGTGCAGGCACTCCTCGCTATGCCGGAGTACAATCGCTTTTCTAAGGGGCTCTACGAGTGGATCGGCTTTCGTACCAAGTGGTTAGAGTACGAAAATGTGCAGCGTGTGGCAGGCGAGACCAAGTGGTCCTTTTGGAAGCTTTGCAAATATGCCCTAGAGGGAGTTTTTGCTTTCAGCACGGCACCGCTCGCCCTCGCTTCGCTCATGGGCGGCGGCTTCATCCTTGTTTCTCTGGTCACGCTGCTCACCTTCGTCATCCGGGACTTCCTGTGGCACACGCCGACGTCCGGCTGGGGTTTCACCATCTGCGCTGTCCTCCTAGTGAGCGGTGTGCAGCTCTTCTGCTTAGGCATTTTTGGTCAGTACCTCGCCAAGGCGTACAAAGAAGTCAAGCACCGCCCGCATTTCATCATCGACCAGTCCAGCGATGAAACAAAACGAACCACGGCTGTCTCGGGGAAAACACTCGGGGCGGAGCGATGACTTTGTAGCAGGGAAACGGGGAGGCAATTAAGTACGAGGCACGAAGTGAAGGAGTTAGGTGCAACAGATTTGCGCGGAGGAAAACGAGGAACGCAAAGCGGAAGCGATGCGTGGCGACCAAATCAATGCAGTTGTGAGGTTGATGTCTCTGTAGGGGACGGAGCAGGTGATGGGCAGCACGGAGAGTGCGAAAGTTGTCTGCGTAGCCCCGCAGTCCGATCTGGGTTTCCTGCCTGCGTGGCACTACTGTTCCAGCACATACTCCATACCCTGTCACAGCCACACTGCCTCATCACTCTCTCACCACACCCGCACCTCCCAGTCGCTCACTCTTCCGTTACCCCACCCGCCATTCCCCGGCTCCGCATACTTCGTACCTCGTACTTCGTACTTGATCACCCTCGCGTCTTCCTGCCGCAAAGCCATCGCCCACCACGAAGCTCATATTTTTCTTGGGACGGCTGTGGATGTGAGTGGGAACACTTTATTGAGTTCATCTATCATGGCAGGGCGGCGTTTGTAGGTGGCGCGAAGGAACAGGAGGAGTTCTTCGACCGGTTGAGATGTCCCCGGGAGTTTGGAAAAACTCTTGATTCGGTTTGCAAATTCTGTGTATTCCTCACGCCGAGCAGTCGGTTGTGCTTGCTTTTTGAAGATATCTATGCCTCGATTGATAAGATCGGCGTGATATTTCGTGGGCAAAATAGGTAGATATTTCCGGATAAACGGCATCTGACCGTAGGGAAGTTTGGTGATCAGTTTGTACAGGGCATCAAGCTCATTTTCCTCTTTGTAAACGGCAGCCAAATAGTCAAATAGGTCATATCGTCGCAGAGCTTCCACAATACGCTCGTAAAATGAGTACCATCTGTTCGGTGGCACGAGGGCTTTAAGGTTGCGATAGTCCTGTAGGTCTGAGTCCCCGTGAATGGCGAGTCGAAAGTGTGTATCAATAATTGCCGGTGTATCCTTCATCAGTCGCACGATATCAAGTTTGGCGTGTAAAGTCTCTTTGTTTTCTCCGTTCACGCGGATGCTCTCCTCGGCGAGCTTCAGGGCATCGTTCAACCGCCCGATTTTACAAAGACGGTGCAGTTCATTCTGTACAAACTCAATATATCTCACATTTTCCCACACGGTAGCCTCCATCTCTTTCATGCGTCCGAGTTGCCCGCACAATTTGATCTTATGCCCGACAATCCTCCGATTTCGCTTCTCAGACATGTACAGCCTTTCTATCTCCTTATACGCTTCTTCCGGCGGTAAAACCGCAACTCTGAGGTCGATATAGGCGCACGCCATGGTGTACATCCAATATTCATCAAACGAGCAAACCTTGCGTATAGCGAGATATTCGTCCAACATGCGATACCTATCAGCAGCGGGTACACCGGGATTTTGTGCCCATTCGCAGAGCAGCGCGACACAGTGTTTGTGGGCTCCCTCAAGTAAACCGGCATCACTTTCACTGTCATCGTCTATCCCCTCCTCCATTTCATCGTGCCATATCTTCTGCAGTATACGGAAAAATTCAAAGATAGGTTCCACAACGACGGATGTATTTCCTCGGTTCAGCAGCTTGCGTATACTCTCGAGTATATCATCCATTTCCGCCACGACATAGTACCAATCGTAATCAATGACGTCATACCACGAATTTCTCGTGCTCTCCTTAATATCATAACAAAATAAACTACGTACCCTAGCAACCAAGTCTTCTGAAGTCAATGTCCCCTCCCCGTAATTCCTGTACAACCACTTGTTCAATTGCCTCTGAAAAGGAACATCGCGACCGGCTTGCTCCTTAATAAATCTCCTCAACTCCTCAGCTGTTGCCTTCTTCAAAAGCTTGTCCTCTGCGCTCTCGTCCTTTTTCTCCATGCCGCTATCATAGCACAGACACTGTAAGAAAAGCAAACATAAATCAAATCGCCCCACATTCACAACCACAGCCGTTCCAAGAAAAATACGAGCTTCGTGGTGGGCGATGACTTTGTGTCAGGAAGACGGGGAGGTGATTAAGTACGAAGTGTTCAAGTTAGGCGCAACAGAGTTGCGCGGAAAAAAACGAGGAACGCAAAGCGGGAACGATGCGTGGAGACCAAATCAATGCAGTTGCGAGGTTGGTACCCCTGTGGAGGGCGGAGCAGGTGATGAGCAGCATGGGGAGTGCGAAAGGTGTCTGCGTAGCCCCGCAGCTTGATCTAGGTTTTTTACCCGCGTGGCACTACTGCCTACCCCACCCGTCACTCCCCGGCTTTGCCACTTCGTACTTCGTACTTCGTACCTCGTACTTCTACTTGCCTTGCTTATTTTTCTCGGCGGCGTCGCGTAATTCTTGGGCATGCGGGAGGATTTTCTCTTCCATGTACTGAAGATTAATGCGTAAGCGGGGAGCCCGTTCCGAGTCGGGAGCGGCTTGGATAGCCTTGCGCGTGCATTCAGTCATTTGTTCGTACTCTCGTAGGAGGGCGTGTACATCTGCCGTGGCGCACCAGAGCATCTGATCCACCTCCGGTTGGAGATTGGGCGTGGTATCGCGAAATTGCCGAAGAGCCTCCAACTGACTGCGCAACTCCTTCTCATCAGTGTGATTTGTAAAAGACTGCATGAGCCGGGTCAATTTTTCTATCTGCTCGGCGTAAAGCTTGGGAGCCAGCAGCACGTCCTTGTACCCCAGCGTATTTTCCGGGTCAGCGGCGTTGATTTCATTGACCACCGCATCGTACCTGCTGCGGCAGTTGACCGGCAGGGCATTCAAACCCTCCACCAAGAGCTTGGCGCGCTCAATTCCCTGCAAGTCGGCAGCTTTGGCAAAAGCGGCATCGCGTTTTGCACGCAGGGCTTGAGCATCATCCAGCTCTTTGAGAAACTCTGCGGGGGTGCGCCGCGCGCCGACTATCACGGCAAAGGGCAGACCGGCTTCATCGTGCAGCACCATAGTCGGGAAGCCGGACGTGATATGGTACTCGTTGAGTAGACGCTCATTAGCCGCCATTTTTCCCTGACCGAGAGCACGCACCGCTTCGGGCAACCGGGGGAAGATGACTTCCGCCTCCACGTACTTGTCACCGGCAGCTTTTATGAACTCATCGGACGCGAATATCTTGGTACGCAGGTAAATACAAGCCGGGCACCACTCCTTACCGGTGAAGTTCAGGATGATGGTGCGTTTTTGACTTTTCGCGATAGGCAGAGCCTCCCGTAGGCTTTGCACCACGGGCATCTCCCCGGCGTACAAACCGACTGAGAGAGCGAGTAATAAGAGAACTTTCCTAAACATACTTTGCAAAAAAGGGGACACCCCGTCTGAGGAGCAACTACGACCTTCTTTTACGCTTAATCATGAACTCCAGCATCGCCATCTGCTTGGCAATTTCCACTTCCAGCTTTGTCTGCTCGCGGCGGGAGAGCACCGAGCTTTCGTTTCGCAACCTGCTTCTAGCCTGTTCCATAGCGGCTTGGATAGAATCGGGGTCCATCTCATCCGCCAGCATGGCGGTATCTGTGACCACCAACAGCATATCATTCTCTACCTGCAAAAAGCCGCCGCCGACAAACAGGGGAGAAGCCTCCCCCTTGGCAGTACGGTACAGCAATTCCCCGGGGGCAAGCGATGTAATGAGGGCAGTATGCCCCGGCAACACCTCCAGTTCACCTTCCGTCGAATGCGCCTGCACGCTTCCGACCTCGGCATCCACAGCCGTGCGCAGCGGTGTTATGATCTTGAGATGCATCGCCATGTCCGTTTACTCTTTCTCGACCGTGTCTATACCACCCTTCATGTAAAAGTTCCCTTCCGGTACGGCGTCCCATTTGCCATCCAGAATTTCCGCGAAGCCGCGAACGGTCTCAGCCACCGGTACATACTGACCTTGAATACCCGTGAACACCTCCGCCACACTGAACGGCTGCGACAAAAAGCGTTGAATCTTTCTCGCGCGACTCACCGTCAACTTATCCGCCTCCGACAATTCGTCCATCCCCAGAATGGCAATCATATCCTGCAAATCCTTGTACCGCTGGAGGGTTTGCTGCACACCCCGAGCTACGCGGTAATGTTCTTCCCCGACCAACTCCGGAGCCAGAGCCTTGGAAGTGGACGCCAAGGGGTCCACCGCCGGATAAATACCCTGCGCTGCCAGCGACCTCTCCAGCACCACCGTCGAATCCAAGTGCGAGAACGTTGTCGCCGGGGCGGGGTCCGTCAAATCATCCGCCGGCACGTACACCGCCTGCATGGACGTGATGGACCCACGTTTCGTCGAGGTAATGCGCTCCTGCAAAGCCGCCATCTCCTCCGCCAGATTCGGTTGGTAGCCCACGGCGGAAGGGGTGCGCCCGAGGAGGGCGGAGACCTCCGACCCCGCCTGCGAAAAGCGGAAGATGTTATCCACAAAGAGCAAGACATCCCTGTTCTCCTCATCGCGGAAGTACTCAGCCATCGAGAGGGCGGAGAGAGCGACGCGCAATCTCGCGCCCGGTGGCTCATTCATCTGTCCGTACACCAGAGCCACTTTGGACTTTTCCGGATGCTCCAAATCGATGACCCCCGACTCACTCATCTCGTGGTAAAAGTCATTGCCTTCCCTCGTGCGCTCCCCCACACCGGCGAACACGGAAAGCCCGGAGTGAGCCTTGGCTATGTTGTTGATTAGCTCCATGATGAGCACCGTCTTGCCTACCCCCGCGCCTCCGAACGACCCGGCTTTCCCGCCTTTCAGGAAGGGGCAGATCAGGTCGATCACCTTAATACCCGACTCCAGCACCTCGGAAGAGGTGGATTGTTCCTCCAGCGTAGGAGCTTCGCGGTGAATGGGGTAGTACTTAGTTGCCGCCACCTCGCCCTTTTCGTCCACCGGTTCGCCCAGCACGTTGAAGATGCGCCCGAGCACACCCGGACCCACGGGAACGGAGATAGGTGCCCCCGTGTCTACAGCCGTCATTCCGCGCTGCAAGCCGTCCGTGGAGCTCATCGCCACAGTTCTCGCCCATCCGCCGGGCAAATGCTGCTCCACTTCCAGAGTGAGCCGCGCCGCCTTGCCGTTCACTTCGTAATCCACTGTCAACGCGTTAAAAAGCGCGGGCATTTGGGTGCCGGAAAAGTCGACATCGACTACGGCACCTATAATTTGCACAATGATTCCGGTGTTCATGAGATATAAGAGTAAAGGGTTTATTCCATAGCACGCGTAGCTGTGGTAATTTCAAGTAATTCGTTTGTAATCTGGGTTTGCCGCGCCTTGTTGTAGTCGAGAGTCAATTCTCCGATCAAGTCATTTGCATTTTCTGTGGCAGCCTTCATCGCCACCATGCGTGCCGACTGCTCGGATGCCTTGCCTTCCAAAATTAACTGTGCCAGCACACTCCCCACATACAGAGGCAAAATCGACACCAACAGTGCCCTCGGCGAGGGCTCCAGCACAAAGTCTGTCCCCGCAGTATCCTCCACATCATCCTGCGCCGCAATAGTCAACAGCTCCTCGAAGGTGATGGGCAGGAGTTTGCGCACCTGCGGACGCTGCGTCATGACATTCACAAACTTTTGGTAAAAGATCGACACATGGTTGTACTCACCCGCCACCCTGCCGCGATAAATGGTCTGCATAATGGCGCGGATTTTGAGCTCCATATCCGTGAAGTCATCGCCCACGCTGTATTTGTACTCCACGTGCCGCCCCATTCTCTCCAGCGTGGGTTCCAATTTCCCGCCGATGCAGAAGTAGGCGGCATCCTTCGGAGCCTTGGTAATGACCTCACGCAACAGATTGGCATTCAGAGCTCCGCAGAGTCCCTTATCCGTGTTGATGACAATGACGAGGTCGCGCCCGGAGGAAACCTCCGCCATGAGGGCACCGCCGCCCTCGCGGATGTCACTCTGCTCCATGTGCCGGAGCACGTTTGCCAGTGCGCTGATGTACGCCCGCCCGTTCAATGCCAGCTCTTGGGCGCGACGCATCTTGGCGGACGCCACCATCTGCATCGCCTTGGTTATCTGCGATGTATTGCGTACGGACTTGATGCGCCGTTTGATGTCTCGTAAGTTGGCCATGTGTGCTATGCTTCGATCAGCTTAGGCGGGAGGTGAAGGTTTGCATGAAGTCGCGCAACCGGGCATCCAGCTCCGGTGTCAGCTCGCGGACTTTTTCGATTTCCTCGAGCAAGTCCGGTGCTCCGCTCGTGACTTCCTCCTCCAAGCGCGTGCGCACGCTGCGTATGTCCTCCACTGCCACCTTGTCCAAATATCCCTTTTGGATGGCATAGAGATTGATCACCTCGATACCCAAAGACTTCGGTTCATACTGCCCCTGCTTGAAGAGTTCCACGATACGGCGACCACGCTCCAGCTTGGCTTTGGTCGCGGCATCCAAATCTGAACCAAATTGCGCGAAAGCCTGCAGTTCTTCGAATTGGGCGAGGTCCAACTTCACCGAACCCGCCAGTTTCTTGATGATCTTCGTCTGCGCGCTCGAACCGACACGACTCACCGAGATGCCCACGTTAATCGCCGGACGCACGCCTTGGTAGAAGAGGTCGGTCTCCAAGAAAATCTGTCCGTCCGTGATGGAAATGACGTTCGTGGGGATGTAGGCGGACACATCACCGGCTTGCGTTTCAATGATGGGCAGTGCCGTCAACGAGCCTCCCTTGCGCCCGCCTTCGCTGTTGATGCGGGCGGCTCGCTCGAGCAGGCGGCTGTGCAGGTAAAACACATCGCCCGGGTAAGCCTCGCGACCGGAGGGACGGCGCAGAATGAGGGATACTTGGCGGTACGCCACGGCGTGTTTGGAGAGGTCATCGTAGACGATGAGGGCATCTTGCCCTTGGTCCATGAAATACTCACCCATGGCACACCCGGCGTAGGGTGCCAAGTACTGCATGGCAGCCGAGTCGCTGGAAGATGCCACCACAACGATGGTGTAGGGCAGGGCACCACTTTCTTCCAACTTAGCCACCAAGCGCGAAACGTTGGCGCGCTTTTGTCCCACCGCCACATAAATACTCAGCAAGGGACGGTGCCCCGGCAACTTGTCTTCCTCCGCCAGTTTGTTCTGCCGCGCTTGGGAAATGATGGTGTCGATGGCGATGGCGGTTTTTCCCGTGGAGCGGTCGCCGATGATGAGCTCACGTTGACCGCGCCCGATCGGTATCATCGCGTCAATCGGGAGGATGCCTGTCTGCACCGGCTGATTCACTCCTTGGCGGGAGATGATGCCTGAGGCGATCTTCTCTACCGGGTAGTGCGCTGCGGCGGTGATCGGTCCCTTGCCGTCCAGCGGGTTACCTAGGGTATCCACCACGCGTCCCAGCAGCCCCGGTCCCACCGGAACTTCCAGTAGACGCCCCGTCGTCTTGCAGGTGTCGCCCTCCTTCAGTCCGCTCCCCTTTCCCAGCAAAATCACGCCGACTTCGTTTTCTTCCAAGTTCATCGCCAGCCCCATGGTGCCGTCGGGGAATTCGATCATCTCATTGAGCATGGCTCGGCTGAGACCTTCGATGTGCACCACCCCATCGCCGATGGATTTGATGGTGCCGACATTTTCGCTTACGGCGGTGGTCGAAATATGACGGATTTGCTCTTCAAGTTCTTGGATGATGTTGCTCATGGAAAATGTGAGGTAAAATGTTAAGTCAAGCAGAGAGGTGGGTTAAGCGCGCGATGCGGGCGCGGAGGGAGGCATCCGTTACCCGGTCACCGGTGCATACGCGTATTCCGCCGAGTAGCTCCGGCTCCACCTCCCAGACGTACCGCAACCCGGGTGTGCGCGCGTCCAATTTGGCGCGGATAGATGTTTGCTCCTCAGCGGTAAGGGGTACGGCACTGGTCACGGTGGCGGTGTGTTGGTCGACTTCCATGCGCACCAGCTCGGCGAACGCGGTCAGGAGCTCGACACCATGGCGGGGCTTTCTCCGGGTAATCTCGCCTGCCACGCGGCGCACGGTCCCCTCCTGCAGCTGTCCGTCTGCCGTCAGACATAGCTTCATCAGCCTCCGCGCCTGTGCCTGCACTTCCTTGGTGATTTTCATGGGTGTCCGGTGTTAGGGC
>CAYWNS010000015.1:0-28864 GCA_964459715.1 uncultured Akkermansia sp. | reverse complement strand
GGCTGCGACGCTGAAAGGAGACGGCACTGGGTATAGCGAGCAGCACGAGCACCAAGCAACTGAAAATGCGCGCGATACGCACGTGCCATTCGGTGAGGTAGCGGTTGCGGTCGGCGCGTGAACCCGCCCCGGATTGAATCAATTCGTAGAGGACGGAGGTGCCCATTGCGTCAATACGTTCATCCTGTGTGGGAGAAATTATCTGGTAGGGTTTCTCCTCCAGCGGCAGCACCAAGGTGTCGAAATACTTTTCATCCGGAGGGCGGGTACCCGAGCGCGAAACAACGCGGGTATAGGCGTGTTTCAAAGTCCAAGTGGCATCCAATTGGTTCCAAGAGGCGGATTCGGCGAGGGTCTGCCCGATCAATTTACCGGAATTCGGTCCGTCAAATTGTTCGATGACTACGCCACGCATAGGGGCACCGGGGTTGCTGAACCCGGCAGGCTCATCAATGCGCCAGATACGAGCATAGGCATCACTGTGGTAGATGATAGACGCGAGTTTGCCGTTTTCGATTTTTTCTTGTTTGAGGATCATCTGGCGGTAGAGAGAGCTATTCGGAGCCCAGTGAAAGCCGAAGATACCGTAGACGACAGCAGCTAAGACGGCGTAAAAGAACACCGGAAAACATACCCGCAAAAGCGACCTACCGCTCTGCAACATCCCGGTCAATTCGCTGGTGCCGCTCAGTCTGCTCAAACTCCACAATGCCCCCATCATGATCGTGTAGGGCATGATCTGGTATAAAAACATGGGCAGCTGAGTCACATAGAAACGCGCGGCCTGCGTCACCGGGTCATCGAAGCGTGTCCGGAAACGCTCCATGTTGTCCGTAAAGTCTGCCAGCATGTAAATCAACAGGAGTATGACGGTACAGAGTAAAAAGTAATTGATGAAACAGCGACTCACGTACCGGTCCATCGTCCCCAAAAAACAGTACACCAGAGCACCTAAGAAGGGGATATAGCAGAGGAGTAACAAAAAAAGGGGACGGCACTTTTGCTCGATGGGGTAGCTCTCCGGCATACCTGCCACCTCCCAACGCATTTGCGCAAGCTCTCCGGGCACCAAGAAATACGCCAGCAGCGTCCCCAACACCAAGCACACTAGGAGGAGAAGCAATCTTTTAAGTACAGCGGACATGCGGAGAAAGGACTTGGACGGGACAGGCAACCGCCGACTTGGGAAGGACAAACAGGGCATGCAGGAGCTGCATCAAACGCCCTGTTCCAGACGCTCAGCCAAGTACTCCGGGAGCCCGGAATCACGGATGGCTTTTTGCGCTGCAGCAATATCATAATCTATGCGCTTAATGATAACGAGGTTCAAATCTGTATCAAAGATACCGTAGCTGGCGCGTGGGTCATGGTCGCGGGGCTGACCCACTGACCCCACATTAATAAAATACTTGAGGGTGTTGAGAGGAGTAAACTCCGTGTATCCGTCCGTATAAAGTGGACTTATATTTTCCGTATCTTCATCCGCATGCGTACCGTCCCATACAAAAATTTTTGGGACATGCGTGTGACCATGGAAACATATTTGAGAGAATTGCCGGGGGAAGTTGCCGGACGCGTCATCGGCGTTGATGATGTAATTCCACGCCTTCGGATGGTCGAGCGAGGAGTGCACCAACGCGAAAGAAATGCCCGAATCACTGCGAACAATGCGCTGGTACTGCAGGCGTTTGAGCCACTCTAACTGCGTGTCATCCAGTTGCTCGCGGGTCCAGTCCATCGCGCGTCGGGCTATCTCATTCATGCGGGCATTGGAGGGATTGACGACTTCCTCATCGTGGTTGCCCTTAACAGTCGGGCAACCAAGCTCACGTACGTAATCGAGACATTCGCCAGGAAATGCGTTGTAGCCGACCACATCTCCGAGACACACGATGTCTGTGCACTGACTATCGCGCACATCCCTGATTACCGCACTGAGCGCGTGGTAATTGGCATGTATATCGCTGATAATCGCCGTCCTTGCCATAACGAAACCCGGGGTATTCTACACGACCCATCCCCCCAATGCAAGACCAATGTTGCGCAAATAAACAAAAGCCACAGCCGTCCCAAGAAAAATACGAGCTTCGTGATGGGCGATGACTTTGCGGCAGGAAGATGCGGGGGAATGGAAGTACGAAGTGAAGGAGTTAGGCGCAACGGAGTTGCGCAGAGGGAGGAGGAAGAAGCAAAGCCGGAACAACGCGTGGAAATCAAATCCATGCATCTGTGATGTCGACCCCCCCTTGGTACGCAGAGCGTCTGCAACTCGCATGGGGATTAACATCGTAGCATTTTTTGAGAATTTGGTGTGAACAAAAGCGCAAACCTGTCCCAAATAAATTAAACACTCAGAGTAGAGCGATAACTTCGTTACGTGGCAACACGGAGGTGATCAAGTACGAGGCGAACAGGAAGTACGAAGTGGCGAAGCTGTGGAGGGGGCGGCGGGGCAAGGAGGGAACTGGTGTACGATGAAGTGCGGGGTATGAGGAGCGAAAAAAATAGCGAAGGTAATGGGGCGCGGGGTGAGCGGCGGAGAGGACGAGAAGTACGAAGTGAAGGAGTTAGGCGCAACGGAGTTGCGCAGAGGGAGGAGGAAGAAGCAAAGCCGGAACAACGCGTGGAAATCAAATCCATGCATCTGTGATGTCGACCCCCCCTTGGTACGCAGAGCGTCTGCAACTCGCATGGGGATTAACATCGTAGCATTTTTTGAGAATTTTATCGGGACAGGCGTGACCCAATACACGGGCGCGAAAGTCGCCACAGCAGACCGCTACCCGGCAACCCGCCGAGCACCGCTCCCCACCGGTGTCAGCTCTCGGGGGGCGTCACTGCGGAGGCAGGTATTTCCTCCTTGTTGGTGAAACGCCACTTGACTTTATTGCGTTTACTTGCAGAGCGAGCCTTGCGCCGTTTTTCATCCATCGGACTCTCAAAGGCGCGGCGTCGGCGCATCTCTTCCAAAATTCCTTCAGTATCCAATTTCGTCTTCAAGCGCTTCAAAGCGCGGTCTATCGGCTCGCCTTTTCGTACTGTAACAGAACGCATAGTCGGTATGTATGGTGATTATAAAAATGTTCCGGGAACGGGGGGTGAGCTTACCTCATTCCGAACATCCTGTCAAGCTTTTTTTCATCAAAATGATGGGTGAAATTTTAGCCACTCCCACAGTACGAGCACCACTTACTTCGTGCCTTGTGCGTCGTGTTGGGAATGACTTTCCGCGTTCCAGAAGTCCTCGATGCGATAGAAGTCGCGGACTTCGGCAGCCATCACATGCACCATGACATCAATGTAATCGAGGACGGACCAAAGGGCTTGCGGAGTGCGCTCAGCGTAAACCGGAGACGCGCCACAGCGTTCGGCAACGAGTCGGTCGACATCGCGGATGACGGCACGGAGGTGGGGCACCGATGTGGCAGTACAGACGACGGCGAAGTCGGTGATCGTGGACGAGCCGCGCAGATCATAGACAGCCACGTCCGTGGCTTTGGCATGGCGGGCGGCGGCGGCGCAGACTTGAGCGAGTTGAGAAGCGGACATGGCGGTGACTTATGTTTCCGGGGGTAATTCGCGATTCGGAGGGTTCAGGAGTATACCGGTTTCGAGTAACTCCTTCACGTGGTCGCCGCTGAGCGTTTCGTACTCAACGAGTTTTTTAGCGATGAGCTCCAGCCGCGCTTTATTGACGGTAAGGATATCGTGAGCTCTCCGGTAATTTTCCTCGACGATGCGGCGAACTTCTTGGTCAATGAGTTGAGCCGTACTTTCGGAGTAGCTGCGTACCGATTGGGCAAAGTCGCGCGCGAGGAAGACCTCATCGTGCCCGGAACCGTAATCCACCGGACCAAGTTGTTCGCTCATCCCGTACACACACACCATTTTGCGGGCTATCGCCGTAGCTTGGCTGATGTCCCCCCGAGCACCGCCGGAAATATCACCGAACATAATTTCCTCAGCGCAGCGACCTCCCATGCTCATCACGATGAAGTCGAGCAACTCATTCTTGTACTCACTGTGTTTGTCTTCATCCGGCAGCATCATGGTGACCCCGAGGGCGGGTCCACGCGGAATGATGCTCACTTTGTGGAGGGGTAGTGTCTTGGCGAGTTCTGTCCTGAGCAAGCAAATAGCGTGCCCCGCTTCGTGCACCGCAGTCATCCATTTCTCCCGCTCGGTAACCTCCATGGACCGCCGCTCCCTACCCCAGCGCACTTTTTCGCGGGCTTCTTCGAAGTCATCCTGCTCGACCGCCTGATGCCCGCGTCGCACAGCCGTCAGTGCCGCTTCATTGACGAGATTAGCGAGTTCTGCTCCGGAAAAACCCGTGGTGGCACGTGCCACAATCTTGAGGTCCACCTCCGGCGCAAGTTTAATTTTGCGAACGTGAACGCGTAGGATTTGCTCGCGCCCGGCGGCATCCGGCAGGTTCACCATGACTTGGCGATCAAAGCGTCCCGGACGCAACAACGCCGGGTCGAGTACATCTGCGCGGTTCGTGGCGGCAATCACGATGATGTTTTCGTTGTCGGTGAACCCATCCATCTCCACCAGCAGGGCGTTGAGTGTTTGTTCTCGTTCATCGTGCCCGCCGCCCACGCCGTGCCCACGGTGCCTACCCACGGCGTCGATTTCATCGATAAAGATGAGGCACGGAGACGAGCGTTTGGCTTCCGCAAACATGTCGCGCACACGGCTTGCGCCCACACCCACGAACATCTCCATAAAGTCTGAACCCGAGATAGTGTAGAAAGGCACACCGGCTTCACCTGCAATGGCTTTTGCCAGCAGGGTCTTGCCCGTACCGGGCGGTCCGACCATGAGTACTCCTTTGGGGATACTTCCGCCCAATGCGTGGAATTTTTTAGGATTACGGAGGAACTCCACGAGCTCCCACACTTCCTCTTTGGCCTCGGATATCCCGGCAACATCGGCAAAGGTTATTTTGTTGCGCGACGGATCGATGAGTCGAGCGCGACTCTTGGCAAACTTGATTGCCCCGTTGGGTCCGCCGCTCCCAAGGCGAAACAGGAGGAAAAAGACGAGAAGGAGGAGTAAAACGGGCAGACAGTTAATCAACAACAACTGGAAAGTGTTGCTTTCCACGCGGTACACGGCATGATTTCCCAATAGGGTACGGACGCGCTCCGCTTGGAACCTGCTGTCGAAACTCACCACCGCTCCCATCACATTTTTGGGCATGGGCTTAATCTGCGGGTCTTTGCGGTAGGTACCTTCAATGTAGCCGCTGCCGTTGCTCCGCAGGTGAATAACGGCGGGCTTGCTCACGTCAATGCGCCCTTCTTCCCCGAGTGCGCAGAATTGCTCCGTGGACCGGATGCGGTCGGTGTCCTTTTTCTCCGCTGGCACGGGATCATCCGAATTTTCCAGAGAGGTTGTCGTGATCCCAAATCGGTTGCAGAGTGATTTAATCTCATCGCAATCTGTGAAAGGCATGTAGAAAACCCCGTACGTGAACTTCGGTCTCTCGCTGTAGAGGTAGGCATGTATTGTGCCGGAGGTCGACCCCTCGTCCGATATCACTTCGATGGGAAAATTCTCCGGCTCGTTGAGTACCACGTTACCCGCCCGGTACTGCTCCTCAAATTGCCGCAAATCCATCTTTTTCCCGCCCGCACCTATGCCGTCGTTGTACAAAAACGCCATCATGATAATGCCCACAACAACCGACAGCAACACCCACAAGCCCAAATTGGAGTGACGCTGCGGCATCTGCGGCTCTTTGCCCCGTTTCTCAGGTTTCTTCTCGTTCCTCTCTTCCGGTTCGTCTGTCATACGTTCTCTCTGAAAGATGGTCCTGCCGTCTCTCTCGTCCGTCAGGTCGCCGCAGCATTCTACCACACTTCGCACATTTTGAAAATACCGCAGTGAGACATAATTCACAAAAAAATCTCATCTACCCCGCACCTGTCCGCGTCTCTCCCAAGAAAATTTTCAGAAATCACAGGAATGCTAATCCCTGTGCGGGTTACAAACGCTCTGCGTAGTAGGAGAGCATCAACCTCACGACCGCGTCGTTTCGGCTTTGCCTCCTCCCGCCACGCCTGCGCAACCTCGTTGCGCCTCACTCCTTCACTTCGTACTTTGTACCTCGTACTTAATCACCTGCCCGCTTCCCTGCCACAGAGTCATCGCTCACCACTAAGTCTTTCACCGGGACAGATGTGGACAGGTGTGGTGTATGACGCGGAAAAATGAAAGAACGAGAACATTGCACTCGTAGGAGACTGAGATGAAACGATGCAGAAAGTTTTTCCCGATATGGGCGGCGTGCTTCTTGCCGATTGCAGCCGCTTTGTGCTCTCAGGCTCAACAGGATACCGCACCCCAGCCACAGGCGACAGCGGTTGCCGCAGTGGAAGAGCTGGGGCAAGACCCGCTCATCACGACCGGCACGTTGGGCAATGGTCTGCGCTACATCATACGACCCACGAAGGAACCGGCGGGGCGCGCGTCCCTGCGACTCTACGTGCACGTTGGTTCACTGGCAGAGAATGACGAGAACACGGGATTTTCGCATCTGTTGGAGCACATGGTCTTCAACGGCAGCCGCAGCTATAAACGCGGGGAACTCATTCCGGTAATGCAGAAACTCGGTTTAGGGTTCGGAGGAGATGCCAATGCCTACACCGGCTTGCAGGAGACAGTTTACATGCTGGAATTACCCAATTTGGAGGAGAAAACCATCGATACCTCCCTCACCATCATGCGCGATTTTGCGGATGGGGCTACCTTGGAGGACGATGCCATTGACAAAGAGCGAGGTATTGTCATCAGTGAGATGCACGCGCGAGACTCCGCCACCATGCGCGCTAATATTGCCTTTTTGGAGCAAATAACAGAAGGTACGCGCCTAGCCAAGTACATGCCCATCGGTAAGGAAGAAGTGCTGCGCCACGGAGCACCGGAACTCGTGCGCCAACACTACCGCAACTTCTATACTTCAAACAACATGGTGCTCGTGATCGTCGGTGATGTTAAACCGACTGATGCAGAGGCGTGGGTGAAACAGCACTTTGACAGTATGGAGGCACGCCAACCGGCAGCAAAGCCCGCCACGGGTACCCTCGTACCTCCCACAGAACCGGTGAAGTTGATACCCAATGCGGAAGCGGCGAATACCACCATACATCTCTCGATTGTCAAGCCGTACACGGAAAAGAAGGACAGCGCGCAGCAGCGAGTGAAGGACCTTCCGCTCGAGCTGGCGTGTGACATGGTCAACCGCCGATTCAAGCGTCTCACGCATACGAGTGACTGCCCGTACACAATGGCGGGCATTGAAACTGAGGACCTCTGTGAGACTGTCGATGTGAGGGGGCTCGTCATCAAATGCAAACCTGAAAAGTGGCAGAGTGCCGTAGGAAGTTGTGTGCAGCAGCTGCGTCAAGCCCTTGTTGGCGGATTTGATGCCGCAGAAATAAAACAAGCGACGGAAGCCCTTTGCGCCAACTTGGAGCAAGCCTGCGCAACTTGGGAGACCGTGCCTGCATCGGCGATGGCCGATCGTATCATCGATGCGCTTGCGGATAAGAAAGTACTCACGGATCCGTACGAGGAAATGCGCGTACTGGCACCGGCGATTCATCGGATTCGGGAGAATCCGGAAATCTGTCGTCAGGCACTGCAGGAAGCCTTTGACCTGCAAGCCCCCTCGCTCACGATGCTCGGGAATATCCCTGCGGGGATCAAACCGGTCGCCTTGCGCAAACAATTTGACAAAGCCATGCAGGCACCGGTGGCAGAGCGCAAAGCCGAAACAGTGAAACCCTTCGCGTATGAGACAATCGGTATGCCCGGTACCGTGGTCCGACAGGAAAAATTGGACGACTTGGGGGTGACTACCCTGACGCTGTCCAATGGTGTGCGCGTAAACCTCAAGCCCGCAGATTTCCGCAAAGGCAGCATCAGCGTGACAGCTGCGGTAGCCGGTGGTCGTCTCGCCCTGCCTCCCACGCCGGGTCTCTCATGGATGGTGCAAGCCGTCATGGGACGCGGAGGTCTCCGCGAGCATAGTTACGATGACCTCGAGCAGCTCTTGGCTTCCAAGCACGTAACGCTCGACTTCGATATGGATTACACGCATTTCCTGTTCTCGGGAACCACTTGCGCGCAGGATTTGGAGCTGCAGTGCAAGTTGCTGGCAGCAGCTATCCTCCACTCCGGTTACCGGGAAGACGGCGAAATAGTACTGCGACGCGGTCTGGATAACACGTACCGAGAACTGGAGATGACACCCGAGGGGGTCCTCGCCACGCAAACAAGCCGTATTTTGTACGGCAACAACGTGCTCTTTGCGATGCCGCAGAAAGCGGAAATCGAGGCATGCAGTGCAAAGGATGTGGAGCAGGTGATGGAACCTTTGCTGAATAAGAATTACGTGGAAGTGACCTTGGTGGGAGACTTTGACATAGACTCTGTGGTGCCGGTGTTGGAGCACACGTTCGGGGCTATGCCGAAGCGCGACACCGAGCCGGGTGAGCTGTCCCCCGAACAACGACGTATCATCATGCAGCCTTGGGCTCAACGCCGTTTCCTAGAGTACCCCACGCAGTTGGACAAGACCATCGTGGCACGTGTGCATGCTGCGGGTAACGGGCGGGACATCCTCCGCAATCGTAGGCTGCAGGTGCTCGCATCTATTGTACGCGATAAACTGCTCAACTCTCTGCGTGCCACAATGGGTGAAAGCTACTCCCCTCGTGTGCAAGTGCAAACGAACAGTGATTTCGAAAATGCCGCCCTGCTCACCGCGATGAGTGCCGGTGTGAAAGGTAATCGTGCCAAAGTGTGCGCCGCCATGGAAGACATCTGTAACCGGGTCGGTCAGGGGGACATCAGCGAGGATGAGTTCCAACGCGCCATCCTCCCCATCCGTGCGGCATCGCAGAAGGACCTCGTCTCTCCGTCCTATTGGCAAAATCAACTCATTGACTTTCAAAGTAATCCTGAGCGTTGTGCCCGTATGCGCGACTTCATTGAAGACATCAACTCGATGTCCGTCGACGAGGTGCGTGCCGTAGCACGCGAGGTTTTCGGTCCTGCCGAAGCCTCTGCCGACTTCTTCTTTGTCGTTCCCGAGGGGACGCAGGAGGAGGAGGGTAAGACAGATGCTCCTTCCTCGGCTTCGCATGCAGAATGATCGTTAGGTGCTAATGTCTTTTACTTATCGCAGGCAGGCAACTGCACCGCAGACGCACGGGTACACCAACTTGCGGCGGAAAGGTACGCGGCGGCAGCCCCCGTGTACTCCTCGTGCCCTCAGCGCAAGTGTGTCGAATTTTCTTGGGGACGATGTGTACTTCCCGCTTGACACCTCGTTCCCTCATACGGTAGAATGTTTCGAGATTGTGTTCTGATCCACCGATATGGCCATCAGGTTTCGCCCAGCAGATTCAGCGCACGGAGGTGCAGGTTCGCGGCATCGCGTGGTGCAGCGGCTGCGGGCACTCCTGCGGCGTGCAGCTATTCTGACGGCAGTGATTCTTTCCTGCCTACTCATTACCATGGGTGTAACAAAAATTCTCATTGACAGGCAGGAACCGGCAGAGTTTATTGTGTACCAAGGGGTGACGGAAGATGAGCAGGCACCGGAGACCCCCAAGATGCAGGAAATTTCCGGTGGGAAACCTCCGGAGGCACCACCCGTGGTTCCCATCATCGTGAGTACGGCCACCGTAGAGCAGTCCCCCTTCCCCTTCGATCCGAATATGCTGGATGTGGCACCGACCTCGAGTTCCGATGGATTGGGCGGCATCGGCTTGGGCGATGGTCTCGGCGAGGGCAATGGCAAGGGAGGCATGGGCAGCGACAAAAGGGTTCCGTCTTCATTTTCCGGGTATTTCTGGGACATGAAGCGCACGGCAGAAGGGAAACCTTCCGCCTACGCAGACCCTTCCGGCAACAGTCAGGTACTAGAGTTCGAGAGTACATTCTATAACAAGACATGGAATGTTGCCATGTTGTCTCCGTACTTTCGCGCCAAAATGTCGCTCTTCAGCACTTGTTTTTTCATGCCAAATTGTCGGGATGAGGAAGCTGTTCATGCCTATGACCCCCAAGGGAAGCAAGGACTCAAAAAGAGTCGCTGGATAGCACTTTATCGCGCTAAAGTTAAGGCCCCGGAAACCGGTACTTTTCGTTTCGTCGGCGCGGCTGATACGGTGATGGCCGTGCGCTTCAATGGCAAGAATGTGCTGGCATGCGGTCTACATAATTTGCGCAACGCGACGTGGAACGAGTGGCTCGAGAAGCCTGACATCAAGCACAAGCGTCCCCTCGTTGAATACGATGGAATTGCTGCTTGGAATGAGTCGATGGGCGGATTTGAGGTGGGTGATCAGTTCGATGTCAAAAAAGATGAGTGGTATGAAATGCAGGTTATGATCTCCGAAATCGGTGGAGGCGAGTTCGGCTTTTGCCTGCTCGTCGAAGAGCTGAGCCCCAACAAATCCCCAGAAAAGAATGGTAAGCCTCTCTTTCAACTCTTCCGGACCGCTTTCTCTACTCCCTCAGTTCAGGGTGCCTACGATACTATTCTCCCGGAAAATAAACAGGGCGATGCTGACAGCGATCTCATGCTTATCAAGGACATCCCGTACGACCCCGACAGTCGCGTCTGGGAGGCCAAACCTGTGGACATCGAGGAGCACATGAAGTAGTCCCTCCTTCCCTCCGCGTTTTCCCCACACCCCCTTTTGCTTTACCTCTTTCCGTCTCGCCCGCGCGTCTCCGTTGCGCCTAACTCCTTCACTTCGTACCTCGTACCTCGTACTTGATCACCCTCGCGTCTTCCTGCCGCAAAGTTATCGCCCAGCACCAAGCTCATATTTTTATTGGGCTAGGTGTGGGACCGCGCGTGTCCCAAGGAAATCTTCGAAAAACGCTGCCCGTATGGGTTACAGACGCTCTGCGCACCAAGGGGGCTTCTACATCACAGATGCATGGATTTGGTTCCCACGCGTTGTTCCAGCTTTGCTTCTTCCACCTCCCCCTGCGCAACTCCGTTGCGCCTAACTCCTTCACTTCGTACTTGATCACCTCCCCTTCTCCCTGCGACAACGTCATCGCCCACCACTAAGACCTTAATTTATTTGGGACAAGTGTGGTTTTGGGACAGACGTGACTTGACACAAGCCGCCCGCTCTGCTACCCTGTGTGCGAACGTACGAACGAATAATGACAAACCACACGATACGCGGCAAAAAAGTATTTGATGATGAGATTGAAGCTCTGCGCACGATTGGAGCACAGCTGGATGCCTCTTTCAACCAAGCGGTGGACACCATGAAAAAAACGGTGGAAAGCGGTCACAAAGTTATCGTGGTCGGTGTGGGCAAGAGCGGTCTAGTGGGAAACAAAATTGCCGCGACTCTCACCTCCACCGGAGCTCCCTCTGTGGTGCTGGATTCCATGAATGCCATGCACGGTGACTTGGGTATCGTGCAGGACGGCGACACCTGCATCGCTATGTCCTTTTCCGGCGAAACTTCTGAACTCATTACTCTCCTGCCCTTTCTGAAACGCTATGATATGCCGATCATCGGCATGACTGGGAAAAGAGGCTCGTCCCTCGCCCAGCTCTCGGACATCGTCCTGCTCACAGCGGTATCTCGGGAGGCGGACCCGCTAAACCTCGCGCCAACCTCTTCTTCCACAGCCATGCTCGTCATGGGGGATGCTCTCGCCGTAGCCCTGCTGGAAGCGCGTCATTTCACCAAGGAGGACTTCGCACGCAGCCACCCCGGCGGTGCTCTGGGACGCGCCCTGCTCACCCGTATCTCGGACATCATGCGCACAGAGCTCGCTGTCCTCCCCGTCGGTGCCTGCATTATGGATTGCCTCGGAGCGATGACGAAAGCCCGCAGCGGCGCATGTGTACTCACTACAGGGGACGGTACCCTCGCGGGAATTTTTACACACGGTGACTTTGCGCGTACTTTCCAGAGCCATCCGGATTGCGGCTCTTTGCCCGTGTCCGACTTTATGACCAAGTCCCCCGTCTTTGTGCGGGCCGATCAGCTCGCCATTTCCGCCGTCAAAACCCTGCGCGACCGGCGTATTGATGACTTGGTGGTGCTGGATGAAAATCAACGTCCTGTTGGGTTGATTGATACTCAAGACCTCGTGCGTCTTAAGCTCATTTAACCGCAAGTTCGTACCCGAAAAATTTTACTTGACCAAGGCGAGATGTCAGTGTATTTTCATTTGCATAGTTGCTTATTCGTGCAAATGTTACTAATAAATGGTAGGATGGTATGAACCGTGAAAAGAAAGGGCTGAGACGAGGGAATTTTTTGGGAGGCATGACGCAGGAGCAGCGGTTGACGCTGGGGCGTATCACAGTCGTGGGACTTCTGTTTGTCGTGATGCAAATTACTCCGCCACTAGGGGCACTGAAGTTGGCGGCGAGTGTGGGGCTCTACTTGCTCATTGCCTACGACATCCTTTTTCGGTCGGCAAAGGAAATAGCGGGCGGGCACATTTTAGACGAGAATTTTCTGATGGCAGTGGCGAGTTTGGGAGCATTTGCGTTGGGCATCTGTGAAGGGAACGGGGATTACAACGAAGCCATCGCCGTCATTCTCTTTTACCAAATCGGTGAATTTTTCCAGAGTTGCGCGGTAGGTGGGAGTCGGAGAAGCATCTCAGAGCTCATGGGCATCCGCCCGGACTACGCCCGCTTGGAAGGAGACGGAGAGCTCCGCACGGTTCCCCCGGAAGAGGTGACCCCGGGCAGCATCATCGTCGTGCATCCCGGAGAAAAAGTGCCGCTGGACGGCATTGTGGTGCGGGGAGAAAGCGCGTTGGACACCTCGACGCTCACGGGTGAAAGTCTGCCGCGCATCGTGCATCTCGGGGATGAAGTGTTGGGCGGGTGCATCAACCTACGTTCCCCTCTGCACATCCGCACCACCTGCGTGTTCGGCGAATCTACCGTCAGCAAAGTTCTCCGTCTCGTGCAGGAGGCGAGTGACAAAAAGTCACGTTCCGAGCGTTTTATCACGAAATTTGCGCGCGTCTACACTCCCGTCGTGTGCGGGGCAGCACTCCTGCTGAGCGTGGTGCCACCGTCCGTGTTGCTGCTCGGCGGACACGCCCCGAACTGGGGAACTTGGTTCTACCGCGCCCTCATTTTCCTCGTCATCAGCTGTCCTTGTGCCCTCGTGCTCAGCATTCCTCTCTCCTTTTTCGCGGGTATCGGGGCGGCAAGTCGCGCAGGCATCCTCATCAAGGGTTCCCAATTTATGGAAACCTTGGCGTCATGTCGCGTGGCTGTATTCGACAAAACGGGTACTCTCACCTGCGGCAGCTTCGAGGTGGAAGCGGTTCACCACAGTCCCTACTCCGAGCGAGAGCTGCTGCAACTCGCCGCAGCGGCCGAATGTACCTCATCGCACCCCATCAGCCTCAGCCTGCGCCGGGCATGCGAACCGACATCGCCTCTCTTGACCGCCTCTGATATTCAGGAGTTGCAGGGGTTGGGCGTCATTGCTACCGTGGAGGGACAGCGCGTGGCTGTGGGCAATGACAGACTGATGCTGCGGGAGCGCGCCAAGCCCCTACCCTGCCACAAAGTGGGTACGATCGTGCATGTGGCTGTGAACCATCGCTATGCCGGGCACATTGTGGTCACGGATGCCCTGAAACCCTCCTCGATCCGTGCCCTGTCTGAACTGAAAGCTCTCGGCATCCGTAAAACCGTGATGCTCACCGGAGATAGCCGCCGTGTTGCCGAAGCCGTGGCATCTCAGCTCGCGGCAGATGAGGTGCACAGCGAACTCCTACCCGCCCACAAAGTCGAAAAACTTGAGGAGCTCATGCGCTCCGATGGCGGGCGTCTCCTCTTCGTCGGGGATGGTGTGAATGACGCACCCGTACTCGCCCGGGCGGACGTAGGCATCGCCATGGGTGCCCTCGGCAGCGATGCCGCTATCGAAGCGGCTGACGTCGTCATCATGAACGGTGACCCAATGCGCGTTCCTCTCGCCATCCGCATTGCCCGCAATTGCCTGCGCGTCGTGCGCCAAAATATCATCGTTGCTCTGGGTACCAAGGCTGTGTGCCTCTTCCTCGGGGTTCTCGGCATGGCGAATATGGGCATGGCAATCTTCGCGGACGTCGGTGTGCTGATCCTCTGCGTACTCAATGCCATGCGCCAAACTCCACACCTAAGGTAGCAGGAAGTACGAGGTACGAAGTAGCGAAGCAGGGGAGCAACGCCTGTGTAATGCTGGGGTTCGGTGCAAATTTTCCTCCCGAGCACTACACTTTCGCACCACCTATGTTGCGCATCACACACCCGCACGCCACAGGGTCATCATTCTCACGGATACATTGATTTATCTCCCTTGCGTCTTCCTGTGGCAAAGTCATCGCCCACTACTACGCATTTAATTTTATTGGAACAGATGTGAATTTTCGCAGGGCACTTGAGAGTTGGGCTTGACCGGGGCGAGATATAGGAGTAAATTAGGTGTATGGGAATGCTTCCGGTTATAGCATACGCCGCAATAGCGGGAACAGCGGGATATTTTAACCCGGTCGCTCTACCCGGAGAACCGGGTTATCACCCTGTGCCGGAGCACCAACTACGCGGAGTCTTTCAGAATGATTCGATCTCCGGCGATGACAGCAATTTTTCGCACGGTACGCGCATCGATTACGTGCAGGCTATGCAGAATGGGGACGCATGGGGGGTGAGTCTCACGCAGAATATGTACACTCCGGAAATTCACACACGGGGGAACGTGTACAACCAGCACCCGTATTGCGGTTACTTGGCTTTCGGCGGGGCTTATTTGTTGCGCGGCGAACGTTTTGGCTGTGTTACGGAGTTACAGCTGGGGACTACGGGAAGGGCATCCTTGGCAGGGCAGACCCAAAACGCGGTACACAAGATGTTGGGAATGGACGAATGGGAGGGATGGCATGACCAAGTGCGCTCGGAGTTGACGATGCAACTGACATCGCGGCAGGAATGGCTCGTCAATACGCGGGAATTTCGGAATGGATGGGAGTGTGACTTGGCGCTCCGAACGCGTGAGTCTGTGGGTACCTTTAACCTGTCCGGCGGCGTGGGTATGGCGTACCGTGTCGGTCGTAACTTGCCGCCTACCATGTCATCGTGCAGCATTGATGGTGCAAACTTTGGCACAAACGCTCTACTTAAACCCCACTATGACCGCAGTAAGATGTCGTACTTCCTGCTGGCATCCGCGTCCGGAGAATATGTGGCGCGTGACATGAGCATTGACGGGGGAGTGTTCCACCACTTCGACCGCGTGTGCTCACGGAAACCATGGCAGGTGCAGGGGCAACTGGGGGCGGGCGTCGCATACGAGGGCATCGATTACTTCGCAGGTGTGTTGATGCGCAGTCGAACCTACCGCACGCAGGATAAAGCGTCGGTGATGGGCGTTTTCTCCGTGGCGTGGAACTGGTAACGCCACAATGACGCGCCACAGAGTACCGAGCACGCATCTACCACCTAGAATGCCGGTGCCGAGTGGCTTAGGAGTGAGTAGAAATGAGTGAAACGGAACAGAGTATCCCGCCGCCCCAAGGCGGTGACCACCGGGGACGTGCGGCGGCAAAATGGATTCTCTCCGCGCTGTGTTTGCTGCTGGTAGCAGGGGGGTTGCCGTGGGGGGGGACGGAAGAAGTGTACCGAGGGGGGCTCATGCGCATTGTGGGTGGGGTCATCGGGGTGATGTGTCTCTGCACGGCGTGGAGCTGTTCACGCGGGGGTCGGTGGCGTCTCGTCGTGGGGATGATGTGCCTCTTTTTTACGGTCGCAGGCGTGGGCATCTTGGTGATGTTCGGCGGCAAGGCTTTCTCCTATGCTCGGCTGGGTGGCGCTATGTGGTTCGGAGCGGCGGGGATGGGGTGTCTCGCTCTGACCGGCTTGTTATTCAGTGCGATATTCGGCTACTTGAGTCATCTGTGCATGCGCGTGAATCTATGGGTAGCGGGCATGCACGCGTGCATGGCATTGCTGCTCATCGGTGCGTTCATCGATTACTACACCGAGCAACGCATCCCGCTGACCCGGTCGGTGGGTTGCCCTGAACCTTCGGCAGTTGATGACCTGCCGCCAGGTATACGACTTCCCTTTCAAGTGACCGTATCGCGTCTGCACATTCGGAGATACAACGCGCCCACTGAATTCCGTCTGATGGAACACCGTAATGGCAAGTGGCTGGCGCGTGGTCGCGGCACCCTCCACGGCACCCGGATTGTCCACGGGAAGGAAAGCCGGGAACTCTCAACGCTGCGCCGGATACCCGGTGGTGAGGGTTGCTTTTACGTGCTCCCCGGCTCCCCCCTGCGGGTCTTCGTGCAGCAAATACCTCCCGTGCGCGAATATTGTGCTGAGTGCGCCTTGCTGCCCATGTCCCGAGACGGCGAGACTCAAACTGTGTCCATCCGGGTCAACGAACCGGCAAAGTGGGGGGACTGGCGCATTTACCTGATGAATTGCAGCCCCGACAGGCGGCGGGTTCAGCTCCTCCTGAAGCGTGCCCCGGGCACCGCCCTGGTTCGGGCGGGTGCTATCGGTCTGCTGCTGTGTGTGTGTGCCCATTTCTTTGTACCTAAAGCAACTGCGCCGACATGAATATTCTTCTTCCCGGTCTTACTGCCCTCGGTGCGCTCTGCTTTGCGGCATCCTGCGTGCTGCTGTCTCTGCGGCGCGACGGCGCGTGCAGTCGCGTGTTGACGGTGTCAGGGGTAGTGTGCTGTACCTTGCTCGTGCTCGCCAACGGAATTGCCGCGAAAGCTCCACCCTTGGGCAATATGCGGCACGTGCTTTGCCTACTCCCCTTGGCCCTGTCAATCAGCGGTTTGTGGTTGCGGCGCACGGGAATAAATGCGTGGGCGGGAATATCGGGGGTGGCAGTCGTGTCCCTCTGCGGGGCTTTCTTCATGCCGCTTCATCCCGAATGGCATCACCCCCCTGCCCTGCAATCTCCTTGGTTTGTACCCCACGTGGCGAGTTACGTGTTGGCGTATGCCCTATTGACCCTCGCTTTTGTCTATGCCCTCGGAGCACGGAAAACTACGTACCACGCACGTCTCTCCATCGCCGATGCCCTGGTTCGTCTCGCTTTTCCCTTCATGACGTTCGGTCTGTGCAGCGGAATGTTCTGGGCGGATGAGGCTTGGGCGCGCTACTGGGCTTGGGACATTAAAGAGGTGTGGTCCTTAATTACTTGGGCCATCTACCTCATCTATTTCCACATCCCGTCCGACGCCCCCGCCCGTCGCTCCCTCATTTTGCTCGGCTTCGCCGCCGTGTTAGTCACCTTCGTCATCGTCAACTTTTCCTCGCCATCCACCCCCTCTCTCCACACCTACTGAACGTAATCCTCCCCAATGTCCATCCCGCGCATCCGTAAACGCTGTGGCTCCCACACGTTGCTCTGGCTTTGCTTCTTCCTCTTCACCCTGCGCAACTCCGTTGCGCCTAACTCCTTTACTTCGTACTTAATCCCCTCCCCGTTTCCCTGCGACAAAACTACCGCGCTACTCTAGACGTTTAATTTATTTGGGACAGGTTTGGGATTTAGTTCCCACACGTCGTTTCGGCTTTGCCTCCTCCCGCCATGCTCGCACAACTCCGTTGCGCCTAACCCCTTCACTTCGTACTTCGTACTTCGTACCTCGTACTTGATCCCCTCCCCATTTCCCTGCGACAAAACCATTGCACTACTCTAGACGTTTAATTTATCTGGGACACGTGTGGTTCGGGTGTGTATACCACCACTTTTCCGGTGCGGGTGGATTGGACGGATTGCAGTTTGCGCACGCAGGCAATGAAGACGGCGGCGGCGGCGGCGCATTCGGTGTCGCTTGTGTATCGATTCCAAGAAAGGCGGATCGATTCACGTGCCTCGGCGGGAGAAAGCCCCATCGCCAGCAACACGTGGCTCGGATTCGGTGACGCACTGGTGCAGGCTGAACCCGCCGCACATATCAACCCCTTCGGCTCTAGGAGGAGCGAAAGTGCCTCCGCCGTACATCCGGGCACGCGCAGGTTGAGCACATGTGGCAAACGCGGAGCAGCACCACCGTTCTCAATCACGGTAATGTCGGCATTGCGCAGTGCCGCGAGAAATGCCTTTCGATGGCGAGCCGCCCGCTCCTCTTCAGGCAACTGACGAAGAGCGAGTTCTGCCGCCGCCCCGAAGCCCACGATCCCGGGTACATTCAGCGTGCCGGAGCGTCGCGCGTCCTCCTGCCCCCCACCGCGCAGCAGGGCTTGTAATTGTGCCCCCCTCCGCACATACAGCGCGCCTATTCCCTTAGGTCCGTGCATCTTGTGCGCCGAAACCGAGGCGTAATCCACCGCAGGCATGTCCCCCAAAGTAAGACGGAGCTTTCCCGCTGCCTGCACCACATCGACGTGCACCCGCACCCCGGCTCGTTGCGCCGCATCACACATCTGCTCCGCCGGTTGTATAACTCCCGTTTCATGATTTGCCCATGCGAAACTGCCTCCGGAATGCCGCGTCAGTAACTCCCCCCACACACGCATGTCCACGATGCCGTCAGGCTGAACCGGGCAGAGTTCCCCCCGTCCTTCAACGCAGCGCAGGGTAGCCGGGTGGTCCGTCGCCAGTGCCGTGACAGAAGAAAATTGCGCCAGCGCAGTATTAGTT
The DNA here is from genome assembly GCA_964459715.1 of uncultured Akkermansia sp. Lineage (GTDB taxonomy): Bacteria > Verrucomicrobiota > Verrucomicrobiia > Verrucomicrobiales > Akkermansiaceae > Akkermansia. Next base: position 10,175 of record CAYWNS010000015.1, on the reverse strand, counting down.
GATTCTGTGCCCCCGGAAGTGAAGATAATTTCATCCGGGTGAACTCCCAACAGAGCACTCACCTGCTCGCGCGCATGCTCCACAGCACGACGCACTTGCTTGGCTTGGGTGTATGCGGCAGATGGATTATAGCAGTACTCCTCCCAATACGGCTCCATGGCTTCCCTCACCTCCGTAACTACCGCCGTTGTGGCATTGTTATCCCAGTATATCATCGCTTTCTCCGTGCTAATTTAATTATGAGTCCGGTTCGAAAAATGTCAAGCTCAAGTGTTTCTCTTTTTGTGCGCCCCGCAGTGCGACTCTCTCCTCAGAGCCGAAGTTGTCTCCGCAAATATTGCCATGCGAGTGAGTGATACAGGGCGTGTACACAGATTCCCGCCGACGCTCCGAGGAACGTCGGCGGATGTCGGGTATGTCTGATTACCGGAAGCGGTCAGAAGTTAAGCTTGACGCCCAGTGTGGCGGTCACCTCGTGCGAGTCCCCGCGCAGGATCGCTTCGCTGCTGCCGAAAATGGCGGCGTTCGGCGACACCGGCACCGTGAGCGAGGCTCCCGCGCTGTAGCCCCAGCGATTCCGTTTCGCGCTGCGGACGTTGTAGGAATCCGAGGCTCCCGCGTAGCGCATCGTCACGTCTGTCACGGTGTCGCCCACCGACGTGATGGCGGCTCCCTGAACGCTGAATACCGCCAAAGGAGCTCCGCTCACCACGGGGAAGAGGAAGTTCGCTCGCAGACCGAGCGAGAGGTCCGTCGCGAATGCTTCGTGCGCGTCCACGTTGAGGGCTGCGGGGTTGGCTCCCCCTTCACTGAAGCCGTCGATGCGGTTGTAGCTGCTCTCCACCGCGAAGAAGCTCTCGAAGCTGTGCTTCTCACTGCGGTTGAGTGTCACGGCAAGCTCTTCCGAGAGGTTCACCGAGTTACCCGAAACATCCTGCGAGGACGCTCCGGCGCGGCGCATGTCTATCTCGTGTTGCCCGAGTCCCACCGTGGTGGTGCTGCGCAGCCTGCCGAGGTTGGCGACGAGGTACAAGTCCTCGCGGATGACGTCCTCGTGGTAGCGCGGTGCCGATCCGGTGGGCGAAACGTGCGCGCGTCCCGCGCTCAGGGCGGCACCGACCACGAACTGCCCGTTTTTGCGTGCGGTCTCCACTCCCAGCGTTCCGCCGATCTCCGTGCGGTGGTAGCCGAGTCCCTGCGCGTCCTGCTCCAGATAGTTGTTTTCCGTGTACCCGGTGATGTAAGCCCCCACCTTTCGGTCGGAGGAAAGAGCCTGCCCGCTGCCGATAGCTCCGCGCAACCGCCGCAGGTGCGCCATGTTCCCCTCCGTCTGACTCGAAATTGCCGTAGCGTACTCCGCTCCGCTCTGAGGCGCACCGGTGACCCCGTCAATCACCAGCACGATTTTGCCGTCGCGCTCCTCGAGACGCGCGGCACCATCCATCCCATTGCCCAAGCGGACATCCAGCATATCAGTAGCTATACCCCCCACGAACAGCGTGTATTCCTGCCCGGAAGTCAGTCCCTCCCAGCCGCTCAGGTCGAGCACCGAATGCTGCTCCCCGCTGAAGGAAACTGTGGCACCACTCAGGTCAAACGCCCCACCGGTGAGGGTGAGCGTGCCGCCCCCGAAGATAAAGTCTCCGGTATAGCTGCTGCCGGTCGGTCCGATGGTGAGCGTGTTGCCGCTCGCAAGCGTGTACCCCGTGCTGCTCTTCACTCTCGCGCCCGAATCGAAGGTCAGGGATTTCACGTTACTCGCGTTTTCCAGCGTAGATTGACCTCGCATGGTCACCATCGCCGCAACGTTCAGACTGTTCGCGTCGAATGTCGCGCTGTTCACAAACACATTGCCCGTGCCGAACGCGTTGGCATGCCCCGCCTTCAGTGTCCCGGCTTTCACCGTGATGTCGCCCGTGTACTCAGAATTGTCGGTTTCGATTGCCAGCGTTCCTTTGCCTTCCTTGGTCAGCGGCGCGCTGCCACGGATGTGTCCGAGTGTCTTATCATCCACGTTGGTGAACGTGGTGGTCTTTCCCTCGCCCACTTCTACCTCGATGGAACCGGGAGCTACGTTCCCTTGTATCTTCACATCCTCGGCATCCACAAACTTGACGTCATCGAGGTCATAGAAATTATTGTCGACTCCACTCTCGCCTGTTTGCCACGCATGCCCGGCTTCATTCGTCCAAACTCCGGTGCTGCCCTGCCATGTCAGACTCTGCGTCTCGCCGCTTACGGACAGCGTCAGACTCGTCGCTCGCAACTCCAGATTGAACTCCTTGCGGGAGTGCAATCCTTCCAATGCCGCCAAATACAGCGCATCGACACTGCTGCCACTGCCCAGCGTCTCGTAATTGAGCAAGGTATACGTCCCGGAGTCCCGGTAGAGCACGTCCCCTACGTCCAGTGCGGTCCGGTTTGCTGTGGTCGTGAAAGTACCCACGTCCAGCGCACCGGGCTTGGCGGAGTCGAGCCCCAGCTTACCGCCATCCGCCACCAACTCACTCACCGACAGTGTCGCTCCCTCCTGTACATCCTTCACACTCAAGCTGCCGCCGCTCGCCACACTCAACTTGCCCTTCACCGCCGCTCCCTGCGCCGTCGCTCGGAGGGTGGAGCCCTCTCCCAACGTCACATCGCCCGCAATCGTGCCACCCGCTAGGTTGACATTCAACCCGGCACCGCTGATCGCCCCGCTGTACGTGCCGCCGCTCTGTACCTCGAGCTCCTTGCTCGCCAAACTGCCGGTGACGTGGAGATTGCCGTCGCCCTGCACCGTCGTCTTACCCGTGTAGGTATTCGCGCCGGAAAGAGTTACATCGCCACTCACAGCTACCCCGCCTTTGCCGCTCAGCACATCCGCCACCGTGCCGCCCTTCAGCTCGGCGTCCTGCTCGAGGTTCAGGTCTCCGTTCAGCACCCCGCTCTCCAGCACCAGTTTACCGGCGTACTTCCCGGCGTTTGCCACATTCGCCGTCCCCGCCACATCCAGCTCATTGACCAGCGCGTTGCCTCCCATGTCGAGCGTCCCGCCGCTCACCCTCACCGCTCCGAGTCCCAATGCCCCGGCGTTACCCGTTACCAGCGTACCCGCCTTCAACTCCGTGCCGCCCGTATAGGCGTTGTTCGTGTCTATCTCGAGCGTCCCCGCTCCCTCCTTGGTGAGCTTCACCTGCTGACTCGGAATGTCCACATCCGTGATCTGCCCGCTGCCCGTGAACTTCACCGTCCCGTCCGCGTTGTTTACCAGCACATTCCCGGGGCGTACCACTCCCTGAAGAGTGACCTCCGCCGCGCTGCCAAACACCACGCTGTCGCCCTTGTAGAAGTTTTTGTCCGTCACCGATGCCGACCAGTGTCCATCCTCATTTCCCTCGCCGTCTGCCCACGTCCCGTTGCCGTTGCCCCAAGTGAGTGTCGTCGGCTGCCGATCTTCCGGGGCTGGCTCCGGATTCGGCTCCGGTCCCGCAGAAACACCTACGACGTCAAAGATGAGGGTAACTGTGTTCCCATCTGTCGTCAAATACACGTCGCCTTTTCCCGCTTCTCCGATAGTGGTCGAGCCTGCCCTCCCCGTAATTTCCGGAATACCGGCTTCATGCTCCCATGTCCCGTCGGTCTTATCGAATTCCAGCAACTTATACTTCCCCTCCGCAAGCGTTCCCTCAAATTCAATGTCAAACACCGTGCCCGCCTGACTCGTGAACGTCCCCAGTCCGGTGGCGTTGACCCACACCCCATTTTCCATATCTTCGTGGGGAACGTGAAACTTCAGTGTGACAAGCGACTCTGTGAGATTCCTCTCGCTCACGTTAAATGTCCACGTACCACCCGTTGATTCTAGGCTGTGTGCATAGATTGTATTTGCGCCGCTGAAGCTTGCGGAGGAAATGGACGCCTCACCACCCGATATCACCTCCCGCGTACCCCCTGATTCTGTCGGAGGATCAATGCCATATCCGAGGGTTTTCTCCGTGTAAACGGTGGCATTCCTCATTACAAGCTGAGCGTACTCTCCGATGACGAGACCTCCACTTTCATAATCTTGCACCTGTCCGTCTACATCCTTCCACTGCCAATCATCTGCGAACAAAATAGAACCATCTTCCAGTGCCAGAGTCCCGTCACATACTCGAACACCACAAGCATACATGACACGGGAAGGATTTAACACACCCTGTTCTATTTCCTGTGGTGTCAACTCCCTTCCCATGATGCTCTCGAGGTCTTCTTCCGTGTACCGTCCGGAAAAAGTAACCGTACCACGGTAGCGTGTAGCATCTTCCTTTTCGGGGGCCAAGTGGTTCTGATCACCGTTGATGTAGAGTACCCCTTCGATCCACCCTCCGTCATAACATTCAAATGATTGTCCTTCCTTGACCTTGATTTCCATATTGGCAGGTTCCAAACCGCCTCCGGGGAAACGAGTGTGAAAAGCGGTGAGCACGCACGTCCCTTCTCCATCCTTCTGCCCCGTAGAAGAATTCCCCGCAACGTAATTGCCACGCACTACCACACGGCTATTTGCTTCAAAGACGATGTCCCCACCGGCATCCAGAGCACCGCCGTAGTCATAGCACGGAAAGTAAGTATAACTTTCATCCGGTTCGGGAGGGAGAATCCCCCGGACACAATTCCCGGTTATCTCAACTTCTCCGCAATTCCGGAAAATGACACCATCATTTGCATCAACTGCACCACCCGTTACAAACGCCACAAATGAGTCTGCACTCTGCCTATTTATCGCAGCATAATTACCGCTCAGTGTTACCCGATTAATGTTCTCAAAGGTGACTTGCCCGTCAGTAAAAAGTGCTCCCCCATAGACTAGGTCAGGCACGGGTGTATATATATCAGATGGCTTAAATGTTGATTCAGTGTAATTGTCTGCTATCTCAACCTCACTGCAACCGCGAAAAACGATGTCTCCGTCTGCGTCAATTGCGCCACCCGGCGCGGGCTCCCCCGCAGCATAATTGCCGTTCAGAGTTACCCTCCCAATTCCGTCAAAGACAACCTGACCGCCCGCATGAATAGCACCCCCGCGCGCACGCGAAACATTCCCCTTAGCGTAATTCTCGGTCATTTCTATTTTCCCACAGTTTCGGAAAAGAATGTCACCGTCTGCAGAGAGAGCCCCGCCTTGCACGGAGTCTCCCGTGACGTGGTTATTAAAGAAATGCAATTCGTCTTCTATCGTGTAGGACGGTCCTTCACCGTACAGCTCCTTGAATGCGCCTGTCGCGCCATTTTCATAATTCTCAAAGACGGCTGCCCGAGAAAAGGAGGTGAATGATGCCACCGCGCAGGCTGACAACAATGCGGAGCGGAGTGAGAGCGGAATGTGTAATTTCATAGTGTTTTTCTGTGAATGTTTGATATGTCGGGTATAACAGGGAGCGATCAGAAGGTGAGCTTCACACCCAGCGTGGCGGTCACTTCGTGCGAGTCTCCGCGTAGGACCGCTTCGCTGCTGCCGAAAATGGCGGCATTCTGTGAGACCGGCACGGTGAGCGAGGCTCCCGCGCTGTAGCCCCAGCGATTCCGTTTCGCGCTGCGGACGTTGTAGGAATCCGAGGCTCCCGCGTAGCGCATCGTCACGTCTGTCACGGTGTCGCCCACCGACGTGATGGCGGCTCCCTGAACGCTGAATACCGCCAAAGGAGCTCCGCTCACCACGGGGAAGAGGAAGTTCGCTCGCAGACCGAGCGAGAGGTCCGTCGCGAATGCTTCGTGCGCGTCCACGTTGAGGGCTGCGGGGTTGGCTCCCCCTTCACTGAAGCCGTCGATGCGGTTGTAGCTGCTCTCTACCGCGAAGAAGCTCTCGAAGCTGTGCTTCTCACTGCGGTTGAGTGTCACGGCAAGCTCTTCCGAGAGGTTCACCGAGTTACCCGAAACATCCTGCGAGGACGCTCCGGCGCGGCGCATGTCTATCTCGTGTTGCCCGAGTCCCACTGTGGTGGTGCTGCGCAGTCTGCCGATGCTGGCAACGAGGTACAAGTCCTCACGGATGACGTCCTCGTGGTAACGCGGTGCCGGTCCGGTGGGGGAAACGTGCGCCCGTCCCGCGCTCAGGGCGGCACCAACCACGAACTGCCCGTTTTTGCGTGCGGTCTCCACTCCCAGCGTTCCGCCGATCTCCGTGCGGTGGTAGCCGAGTCCCTGCGCGTCCTGCTCCAGATAGTTGTTTTCCGTGTACCCGGTGATGTAAGCCCCCACCTTTCGGTCGGAGGAAAGAGCCTGTCCGCTGCCGATAGCCCCACGCAACCGCCGCAGGTGCGCCATGTTCCCCTCCGTCTGGCTCGAAATTGCCGTGGCGTACTCCGCTCCGCTCTGAGGCGCGCCGGTAACCCCGTCAATCACCAACACAACTTTGCCATCGCGCTCCTCGAGATGCGCGGCACCATCCATCCCATTGCCCAAGCGGACATCCAGCATATCGGTAGCTATATCCCCTGTGAGCACGGTGTACTCCTGCCCGTAGGTTAGCCCCTCCCAGCCGCTCAGGTCGAGCACGGATCTCGTTCCTTCGCTGAAGGTGACCTTGGCTCCGCTCAGATCAAACACCCCACCGGTGAGTGCCAGTGTACCGCCCGCAAAGGTGAAGTCACCGGTGTAGGATGCACTACCGGTCGGTCCGATGGTGAGTGTGTTCCCGCTTGCGAGCGTGTGCCCTGTGCTGCTCTTCACTCTCGCGCCCGAGTCGAAGGTCAGTGCCTTCATATTGCTCGCGTTTTCCAGCACCGACTCACCTCGCATGGTCACCTTCGCCGCAACGTTCAGACTGTCCGCATCGAAGGTGGCTCCGTTCACGTACACATTGCCGCTGCCGAATGCGTTGGTGTGCCCCGCCTTCAGTGTCCCGGCTTTCACCGTGATGTCGCCCGTGTACTCAGAATTGTCGGTTTCGATTGCCAGCGTTCCTTTGCCTTCCTTGGTCAGCGGCGCGCTGCCACGGATGTGTCCGAGTGTCTTATCATCCACGTTGGTGAACGTGGTGGTCTTTCCCTCGCCCACTTCTACCTCGATGGAACCGGGAGCTACGTTCCCTTGTATCTTCACATCCTCGGCATCCACAAACTTGACGTCATCGAGGTCATAGAAATTATTGTCGACTCCACTCTCGCCTGTTTGCCACGCATGCCCGGCTTCATTCGTCCAAACTCCGGTGCTGCCCTGCCATGTCAGACTCTGCGTCTCGCCGCTTACGGACAGCGTCAGACTCGTCGCTCGCAACTCCAGATTGAACTCCTTGCGGGAGTGCAATCCTTCCAATGCCGCCAAATACAGCGCATCGACACTGCTGCCACTGCCCAGCGTCTCGTAATTGAGCAAGGTATACGTCCCGGAGTCCCGGTAGAGCACGTCCCCTACGTCCAGTGCGGTCCGGTTTGCTGTGGTCGTGAAAGTACCCACGTCCAGCGCACCGGGCTTGGCGGAGTCGAGCCCCAGCTTACCGCCATCCGCCACCAACTCACTCACCGACAGTGTCGCTCCCTCCTGTACATCCTTCACACTCAAGCTGCCGCCGCTCGCCACACTCAACTTGCCCTTCACCGCCGCTCCCTGCGCCGTCGCTCGGAGGGTGGAGCCCTCTCCCAACGTCACATCGCCCGCAATCGTGCCACCCGCTAGGTTGACATTCAACCCGGCACCGCTGATCGCCCCGCTGTACGTGCCGCCGCTCTGTACCTCGAGCTCCTTGCTCGCCAAACTGCCGGTGACGTGGAGATTGCCGTCGCCCTGCACCGTCGTCTTACCCGTGTAGGTATTCGCGCCGGAAAGAGTTACATCGCCACTCACAGCTACCCCGCCTTTGCCGCTCAGCACATCCGCCACCGTGCCGCCCTTCAGCTCGGCGTCCTGCTCGAGGTTCAGGTCTCCGTTCAGCACCCCGCTCTCCAGCACCAGTTTACCGGCGTACTTCCCGGCGTTTGCCACATTCGCCGTCCCCGCCACATCCAGCTCATTGGTCAGCGCGTTGCCTCCCATGTCGAGCGTCCCGCCGCTCACCCTCACCGCTCCGAGCCCCAATGCCCCGGCGTTACCCGTTACCAGCGTACCCGCCTTCAATTCAGTTCCCCCTGTATAGGCGTTGTTCGTGTTTATCTCGAGCGTCCCGGCTCCCTCCTTGGTGAGTTTTACCTGCTGACTCGGAATGTCCACATCCGTAATCTGCCCGCTGCCCATGAACTTCACCGTCCCTTCCGCGTTATTCACCAACACATTCCCGGGGCGTACCACTCCCTGAAGAGTGACCTCCGCCGCGCTGCCAAACACCACGCTGTCGCCCTTGTAGAAGTTTTTGTCCGTCACCGATGCCGACCAGTGTCCATCCTCATTTCCCTCGCCGTCTGCCCACGTCCCGTTGCCGTTGCCCCAAGTGAGTGTCGTCGGCTGCCGATCTTCCGGGGCTGGCTCCGGATTCGGCTCCGGTCCCGCAGAAACACCTACGACGTCAAAGATGAGGGTAACTGTGTTCCCATCTGTCGTCAAATACACGTCGCCTTTTCCCGCTTCTCCGATAGTGGTCGAGCCTGCCCTCCCCGTAATTTCCGGAATACCGGCTTCATGCTCCCATGTCCCGTCGGTCTTATCGAATTCCAGCAACTTATACTTCCCCTCCGCAAGCGTTCCCTCAAATTCAATGTCAAACACCGTACCCGCTTGGCTTGTGAATTGTCCGAGCCCCGCAGTGCTCTCCACTCCACTCCCTTGTGTATCATCGACATGGAACTTCAGCGTGACGAGCGACTCTGTGAGATTCTGCTCGCCCACATTAAACGTCCACGTGCCGCCGGACGAGACCAGAGCGTGAGCGTAGATCGTATTGGCACCGATGAAACTCGCAGAGGAAATGGACACATCCTCGTTGATTATCCCTGAAGAATTTGTGTTATTCCGCACAACGATGACAGAATCCTTCATCACCAGCTTGGCAGACTCTGCAACTTCGACGATGCATCGGTCGACCGAACTCGGTGGGAACATGGGATCCACGGACAGGGTCACGCCATCTTCCAATACCAGCGTACCGGCGCACACGTGGACGTACCCAACATAGTAGAGTCTGGATTCCTCAACCAGCCTCTCATCTATCGCGTCTGCCTCCGGTGTGCTCTCTATTACCCTTTGGAGGTCTTCTTCCGTATACCGACCGGAAAAGGTGACAGTGCCGCTGTAGTGTTCACCCTCCTCATTCCCCGGGGTCAAATGCTCCCTATCACCGTTGATGTAAATGTCGTACGCAATCCCGCCGTCATAGCATTCAAAAGTTTGTCCCTCCTTGGTTTTGATCACCAGATCACCATGGACGTAAAAGGATTGGAGCATATACGCAGGTTGACCCTTCGCATCACGAAATGCGGCGTAATTGCCGCGCAGTACCACTCTGTCATTCGCCTCAAATATGGCGTCCCCTCCCGCATCCAGCGCGCCCGCAAAGGGACCGGCGGGTGGGCTACCCACTGGTGGTTCATACTCCTCGTCCGGTGCGTATCCTAAATCTCCCCCCTCCGTGTAATTCCCCGTTATTTCGACATCTCCGCAATTTCGAAAGATGAGGGGATATTCGTGTATGAGGGAATCATCGGTTGATTCCTGATTGGGTGGGAGATTACCGAACTCTACGTGAATCGCCCCACCGTAGGTGCCCGCATGATTGTCGCGCAGGGACACCTTCCCAATGCTATCAAACAGAACCTGACCGTTTGCGTAAAGGGCACCCCCGGATGACCACGAATCTCCCGCTGCTCCCGCTGCGTAGTTCCCTGCCATCTCAATTTCCTCACAGTTGCGGAACGTGATGGCTCCGTCTACGCGCAGAGCACCGCCCAACACAGAATCTCCCATAACGTGGTTATTGAGAAAATGCAATTCGTCTTCTATCGTGTAGGATGGTCCATCGCCGTACAGCTCCCTGAACGCGTCAGTTGCGCTCGTGTCGTGGTTCTCGAAGACGACTGCCCGGGAAAAGGATGTGAATGAAGCCACCGCGCAGACAGCCAAGAGCGCAGACCGGAGGGAGAGAGGTAAATGGAGTTTCATTGTATCATTTGGGTTTGTTTTCACACGCCGGTTCCCCGCGATGTGCGGAGAACTGTGGGAGGAGATTATACGTATTAGGAATACGTATGTCAAGCACCGGTTCAAAATTTTTTTGCTCTCTACCT
>CAYWNS010000014.1:0-30579 GCA_964459715.1 uncultured Akkermansia sp. | reverse complement strand
ATAAGGGGAGAAGTAAACTTTAGACTGGACATCGCATTCAAAAAGAGATGATCAAAGGGGGGGAGGAGTTGTATATCTTTGTACGTAGGGAACTAAGATGTTGTGATGAGGAAAACGGAGGAATTTTGTTAGAAAGAGCCGAATTCTAAGGAGGAATAGGAGGAAATGCGGTTGACGGGAGTGCGAGAAGCACCCTGCAGAAGCACCGAAATATCCCGATGCGAAAAATGCGAAGTCGGAGAGATGTTTTTCTTCACTTCGTACTTGATTCCCCGTGCGTTCCTCTGCGGCAAAATCATCGGCTCACACCAAGCATTTAATTTTCTCGTGACAGATGAGAATCAATCTGCAAGTTGATTGGGTGTTCGGGGGCGCACCTGCCTCAAGAGAATTTCGGAAAATCACGGCAATGCCAATCACCATGCGGGTTACAGAGGCTCTGCGTACGAGGGGGCTTCAACATCATAGCTGCATAGATTTGGTCTCCACACATCGTTTCCGCTTCGCTTCCTCCTCTTCCCTCTGCGCAACTCCGTTGCGCCTAACTCCTTCACTTCGTACTTAATCACCTCCTCATCTTCCTGCGTCAAAGTCATCACCCACGACTAAGCCTTTAATTTATTCGGGACAGGTGCGGATGTGGCTCGGGGTCAATACAAAAATCTTGATTATGCCTGCTTGAAGTGGTAAGATGCCCACGGCATGGTTTCTCCTCCGCATTCAGTGGCTGTAATCGACTACGGTTCGCAATATACTCAGCTGATCGTAAGACGCGTGCGCGAGCTGGGGTACTTGGCAAAGCTCTACACCGCCGAGGAGTTGTCGGAAGTCACCGACCCGGGAGCGGTCATCCTTTCCGGCGGACCGCGTAGCACGTCTGACCCGGACGCACCGGACATCGATTTCGAGAGGCTCTGCGCGTTTCATGTACCCGTGCTCGGGGTCTGCTATGGGATGCAGCTACTCAATATTAAGGCGGGGGGCACCGTGCGCCCGAGCAATAAGCGCGAATACGGACCTGCCGCCCTTGTCCCGGAGCCCGACTGCAAGCTGTTCGCGGGGGTCTCCCCGCGTTCGCAGGTCTGGATGAGTCACTCGGACACCGTGGATCACCTAGCTCCCCACTGCAAAGTCATCGCCCGCAACGACGAAGGCGTGCCCGTTGCTCTTCAATGGGATGAAACGATGTTCGGCATCCAGTTCCACCCGGAGGTCACTCACACGCACGAAGGGCGCACCATCCTGCGCAACTTTCTCAATCTTGCACCCCAGCTTGCTCCTTTCGACATCGGCGACTTCAAGCGGAACCTCATTGCCGACATTCGTGAAAAGGTGGGCGATAAGCAGGTGGTGTGCGGGGTTTCCGGAGGGGTGGATAGCACGGTGCTGGCGATGCTGCTGCACGAGTCCGGAGTCCGAGCACGTTACATTTTTGTCGACAATGGTTTATTACGCAAAAACGAGGCGCAGGAAGTAGAAAACAACTTCCAGCGCATGGGCATAAAAATCGAAACGGTGGATGCCTCTGCCCGCTTCTTAGACGCGCTGAAGGGTGAAGCCGCCCCGGAAAAGAAGCGGCACATCATCGGCTCGCTCTTCATTGATGTATTCTGGGATGCAGTGGGAGATGCCGAGATGCTCGCCCAAGGCACCCTCTACCCGGATGTCATCGAAAGCGCGTCCAACTCCAAAAGTAGGGCTTCGGTCATAAAAACGCACCACAACCGCGTGGACCGAGTCCTCGCTCTACAGACTCAGGGCAAGGTCATTGAACCACTCGCCTTCCTCTTTAAGGATGAAGTGCGTGCGCTGGGTGCGTCCATGAACATTCCGCAGGATATACTCCGGCGACACCCCTTCCCCGGACCCGGTCTTGCCGTTCGTTGTCCCGGCGAGGTGTCCCGCGGAAAACTTGATATCATCCGCGAGTGCGATGCCATATTCATATCCGCCCTACGCAAATGGGAGTGGTATGACCGCTGCTGGCAAGCCTACGCCGGTCTCATCCCAATCAAAACGGTCGGTGTCAAGGGCGATGAACGCTCCTACGAGTTCGCCACGAACCTGCGTGCTATCGTGTCGGAGGATGCCATGACCGCCGACTGGGTGCAATTGCCCTACGACCTGTTGCGGGAGGTCTCCAACCGTATCCTCAACGAAGTCAAGGGCATCAACCGCGTCCTCTACGACGTAAGCACCAAACCACCCGCTTCCATCGAATGGGAATAATAATACGTCCCCCCGCCATGCATCGCCGGATTCTGTTTGCTCTCCTCCTCGCTCCCCTGCTCTGCCAATGCGGCAGCCTGAGCAATGATTGCCGAGCCTTGGCAAGCCGCGAAGCCGAAATCGCGCAGGAAACACCCGGCCCCTACTTCGTCGGTCGCCGCTACTACGTGCCCTACACCCGCTTCTGGGGCTACCTGCGCAAGCCCGGAGAAAGCTGGCGCACCGCGAAATTGGTCATCATGGATGAGTCACTGGTGCACAATCCGGATCGCGGGTATGAACCACCGGTGAAGGGTGCAACCTTCGGCAGCGACCAGAACGTCGAATACTTCCTCCAAGGCTCCTACACGGGCGAAAATGCCTATGATCCAAGTACGGACCAGATACTTCCCGTCTTCCGTCCTTCTCGCTTCCAAATTCGCAACCGCCACCCCGGCTTCCTGTTCGTCCCTTCGGAGGAATACGACGAGAAGTACGTAACCATCCGTCCGCTCGTTATGCCCACCCAAGAAACATGTCGCCGCGCGATGGAAGAATAGGAAGTACGAAGTGGCAAAGCCGGGGAAGGGCGACGGGGTAAGCGTTCATCCTCACTGGGGCGAATTTGTGGGTGTCTGCGGCAGCCCGGAGGAGTAGTTAATCCGCAGCGGCACCTGCTCCACCGGGATTCCGGCGGCAGTGATTGTGTCCAGTATTTCGATTAACCCGCCGATTGACGCACCTTCTGCTGCCGCCACTTGGATTCGCGTCTGGGGAGTTGTCTTCATAAGCTCATCCAAAGCCCTCTCTAGGGCGTCGCGTTCAATTTTTTTGCCTCCGAGGGCAAGCTCTCCGTCCGCCCCTACCTCCAGCAACGTGAGAGAGTCATCCCCGCGTTCACCGGACAGATGCTTGGTTTGAGGAAGAGCCAGCTTCAACACATTCACTTGATGCTTAAACTCCGTGTGTACGATAAAAAAGATGAGGAGAATCGTGAGGATATCCAGCATGGGGACGATGGGCACCCCTTGCGGCACATGACTCTTTCGGTAGATATTCATGGTGTTTATTTCTTACCGAGCATCGCGAGGAGGTCCGTAAAGAAGCGATTCAGGAGCGATGCCTGACGCTCGATGTTCCGTTCAAAGCAGGTAATGGCAATGATGCCCGGCACCGCTATTGCCAAACCGAATATCGTAGTATACAGGGCAGTGGATATCCCCATGGCTATCCCCGGTCCCGCATCTGCCGTGCCAAAGACGCCGAATATCTTCACCAGTCCCCAAGCTGTCCCGAGGATGCCGAGCATCGGCGCGATGTTGGTAATGACACTCATCGTTGCCATCCCGGCACGCTGCTTATCCACCAGCATCCGCAGTCGGGCTTCGACCTGTGCCGTCAGCGTCGGTTCTCCGCTATACCGAATGACGTAGAGAACCTCCGCCGCCACTGGTGAGGAACTCTTGAGACAGAGGTCCGTGAGCAGCGTCTTCACCCCCGCTCCCGTCTCGTGGGCTCGCTCCATCGCCCGATTCAGCCGACGCAGCAAACGCCCCGTCCCAGTGTACAGGATGTGGTAAAGTATGGCGGCGACGAGAATGACTGAACACACCAGCAAGGGGTAACCGAATGGTTGGCAGGCGTCGAAGAATTGTGTTATTGTCTGTGGCATAATGATTTATAGGTTAATCGAAGTTGAAAGTAAAAATAAGTTCGAGCACATCGCCCGTGACTTCGCGGCGCACGGCATCGGGCATCGGCGGCAGGGTGGCTCGCCGTATCGCCCCAAAGGTAAAGGATTGTTGGATGACGCTTGCCCCGCGTCTCCGCACCAAGTCCATATTTTCGAGCAGACCCCGCTCATTGATACGCAGAGCCACCACCACACTCCCCGGGATGATGTCGCCGCGCTGGTCATCGCACGCCAAATACCAGTAATACGCAATGCGCCGGTAGATTTCCTCCTCGTAGCGACCCAAGGGGGTGGAAGCGACGTTGAGAGCAGGTCGGCTGCCAATCACAAAGCGTCCCGTACTGCGCGTGCGCCTCTCGTACGTGCGAAATGCCCTTCCCTGCTGCATGTGCTCCGCCAACGCCGGATCATACACCGGCATGCGCAACCGGTCTCCCGGCAACTGCTGCGGGCGTGGCTGCACGGCGGGCTGTATCTCGATGGGTACCTGCCCTCCCTGCGCCCCTCCGGGAGCATTGAGCTCCTCTACGCTGAGTCGTACATCTCCTTCATCCCCTCGTTGCGTCTCTTGCACTGCCTTGACACCTGCCTGCCCGGGCGGCTTAATCTCCTGCTCGCTGCTCTCGCCCGGCGGAGGCGGAGGCGCGGCAGCCTCTTGGGGCGGACGCGCACTGTCCTGCGTCTGCGCCACATCCCCGGTTTGGCGCGCTTGGTTGAAGGTGACCAGCTCCTCCTTGTCCTCCTCGCCATTTTGCGTGGGCACGGGGGCATCGCTGCGTCGATCTGGCGCAATATCGGAGGCGGAAGCTACGTTATTGCGCGCACCGATAAAGTCCGCCTCCTTGGGTATCTTCTCCTCCAAATCCGGGTCTGTCTTGACCGTCTCCTTTCTCAGCTTCTCCGCCGCTTTCTCCTCTTCGTCTCGTCGCACAATCTGCACTACCCGTGCCGGTCGCCTCTCCCTTTGCCATCCCAACGCACCCCCCCGCATGCTGCCTCCCCACTCCACTCGGCTGAGCCACCAAACAGTAGCCACGTGCAACACCAGCGACAGCAGCACACACAATGCCACTCGCCCCACCCCGCGCCCTGTACCCAGCCCCTGCATACCACCCGTTCATACCACATTTCTGCCCTCTCCGCAAGCCATATCTACCCCGTGCGGAACGCTAACGGGTGTGGCGTCCCGCACTCTAGGACTTATCGCTCTTTACTGCTTCGAGCTCTATGACAGGTTTCAGGTCTTTTTTCGAGACCGTCGTGTATATCTTACCTGTTTTGTGATCTATATAAAATGTGTACCTGAGATTCTTACCCTCACCCATCAAGTGAATGCCATTCTTTTTGAATGCTTCCCTCATTTTTTTTGCAGGAGCGGAAAAAAGTGTCTCTTTCCCATCAATGACGAAATGAAACCAGAATCTTTCACCATCATCCGCAGCCTTCTCTACTGTCGAAACAAATATGTTCTTCCAGCACCGCTCCTTATTCTGCTTAGCCGTACGCTCCGCCGTCGTCTCGTATGTATGTGTCTTCTTTATGCTCATAGAGGTAATCTTGGTGTATG
Organism: uncultured Akkermansia sp.; assembly: GCA_964459715.1. Lineage (GTDB taxonomy): Bacteria > Verrucomicrobiota > Verrucomicrobiia > Verrucomicrobiales > Akkermansiaceae > Akkermansia. The sequence continues at coordinate 25,111 of CAYWNS010000014.1, read as the reverse complement.
GTTATCAATCATCTCCTTGCTCCGCGTCCTCACCTCCGTACCACATGGATACTTCAGAGTTCCGCAGCTCGTCCCACGTTCTACCACGGTATATCCCCGTATGTCAAGCAAATTCAGCCGCGCAACCCAAGCCAACCACATCTGTCCCAAGAAAAATACGAGTTTAGTGGTGAGCGATGGCTTGTTCGGCGTACTGTGGCTGAGCAAATGAAGTTGATTACAGCAGGGAGAAAGCGATATTCAGACCGGCGGTAACAATACTGACCATGCTCATGAGTTTGATCAGGATGTTGAGGGAGGGACCGGAAGTATCCTTGAAGGGATCGCCCACTGTATCACCTACGACAGAAGCATCATGGATCGGTGTGTGTTTGCCGCAGAAGGGCGCATTGCCCGTCTCAATAAATTTCTTGGCATTATCCCACGCACCGCCGGAATTAGCCATGAAGACGGCTAGCACGAAGCCACCGGCGAGACCACCGGCGAGTAATCCGAACACACCGGCAACGCCCATCACCAAACCGGTCAGGACGGGGACAACCACGGCGATAAGGGACGGCACTATCATCTCGCGCTGAGCACCTTGGGTAGAAATCCCCACGCAGCGGGCATAATCCGCTTTCTTACGTCCTTCGAGCACATCCTTGTCGGCGAGTTGGCGGCGAACTTCCTCCACCATACTCTTGGCAGCGCGTCCCACCGCATTCATGGTGAGCCCGCAGAAGAGGAAAGAAAGCATAGCCCCGATAAAGACACCCAAGAGCACCTTGGGATTCATGAGAGTGACCTCGAACTTGCTCATGAATGTGGCGATGTCCCACTTGGCAACCTCTGCACCCACAAAGGAGGTGTTGCCGAAGAAACTCAAGGAGACTTCAGCGAGCCGCCCCGCAGCAATTTTGAGCTCCTCGATGTAAGAGGCAAGGAGGGCGAGGGCAGTAAGGGCAGCGGAACCTATGGCAAAGCCCTTGCCGGTGGCAGCGGTCGTGTTGCCCAAAGCATCCAAAGCATCCGTACGAGAGCGAACGGACTCACCCAGACCGCTCATTTCGGCGTTACCGCCGGCGTTGTCGGAGATGGGACCGTAGGCATCCGTGGCGAGAGTGAGACCGAGGGTGGAGAGCATACCCACGGCGGCAATGCCGATACCGTAGAGACCCATGCTGAGGTTACCGGACGCGAACTCTAGGCTACCGGCGGCACTGAGGTACGCGCCGATGGTACCCAGCACGATGAAGATAACCGGCCAACACGTGGAAATCATGCCCACCCCGATGCCGGAAATAATGACTGTGGCAGGACCGGTGGTAGCGTTTTCCGCGATAAACTTAACCGGTTTGAACTCGAAGGACGTGTAATACTCCGTAACCTTACCGATGAGAATACCCACCACCAGACCGATGACAATGGAGCCCCAGAGTCCCAACCAATTGTCGATTCCCAGCAGGTAAAGCACTCCGGCGGCGGCGGCGGCGATCAGAATGCCGGAGAAGTTGATGCCACGGTTAAGTGCCGCCATCAACTGACTCTGGGAAGCCCCCTGCTTTGTGCGCACGATGAAAATCCCCAGTACGGAAAGGATAGCCCCAACCGCCCCGATAATCATCGGAGCCATCACCATCTGCAAACCCTTGTCGTACCCCCAACCGGCGGCAGACGCAGCCGCAGCTCCCAATGCCGCAGATGCGAGGATGGACCCGGCGTAAGATTCATAGAGGTCGGCACCCATTCCTGCCACATCGCCCACGTTATCGCCCACGTTATCGGCGATGGTCGCAGGGTTGCGGGGGTCATCCTCGTTGAAATGGAACTCTGTCTTGCCCACCAAATCCGCACCCACGTCGGCGGCCTTCGTGTAAATACCGCCGCCCACGCGGGCAAAGAGGGCCTGCAGAGAAGCCCCCATGCCGAAGGTCAACATGATTGTGGTAATCTCCACTAACTTACTCACCCCCTCCCCCTGCACCAAACCGGTGTTGTCCAAAATGAGGTACCAACCGGAAATATCGAGGAGACCGAAGCCGACCACGGTGAGACCGAGCACCGCCCCGGAGCGAAATGCCAATTTGAGCCCGCGATTCAGTCCATCGTGTTCATCGCGGCAAGCCTCCGCCACACGTCCGGAAGCGTAGGTAGCGGTTTTCATGCCGATGAAACCGGCTAAGCCCGAGAAAAAGCCACCGGTGAGGAACGCAACCGGCACGATATGATTCTGCAACCCAAAATACGCCATCACTCCAAACACGACGGCAATGATTACAAAAAAGAGAGCTACCACCTTGTACTGCTGCTTCAGATATGCCATGGCACCCTCGCGTACATAACCGGCAATCTCTCTCATCCGAGCTGTTCCTTCATCCGCTTTCTTCATGTTGCAGAAAAAGATCGCCGCAAAAAAAAGAGCTATCAGCGAAGCGGTCGGCACTAACCAGAATAACGTTTGGGGGTCCATGTCGTGTGTATGTGGTTACTTGCTCTCCTCTCGAAAAGCATTTCATTCTACACACTCTCCCCTATTTTTGCAACACTAATCCACAATTGTCCCGAGAAAAATCACAGCCGTCCCAAGAAAAATATGAGCTTCGAGGTGGGCGATGACTTTGCGGCAGGAAGACACGGGGGTGATTGAGTACGAGGTACGAAGTGAAGTAGTTCGGCGCAACAGGGTTGCGCAGGGGAAGCAAAGCAGAAACAACGTGTGGAGACAAAATCGATGCGGTCGCGAGGAGGAAACCATCTTGGTACGCAGAACGTGTGCAACCCACATGGGGATTGGCATCGCAGCGTTTTTTTGAGAATTTTATTGGGACAGGTGTGGCAGCCGTCACAGCCGTCCCAAGAAAAATGCGAACTTCGAGGTGGGCGGTGACTTTGAGGCAGGAAGACAGGGATGTGGTCAAGTACGAGGTACGAAGTACGAAGTGAAGGAGTTAGGCGCAACGAGGTTGCGCGGAGAGGGACGATGAACGCAAAGCGGAAATCTTGCGTGGGGGACAAATTCATGCATCCGTGAGGTTGAAGCCCCCTTAGTACGCAGAGCGTCCGCAACCCGCATGGGGATTGGCATCGCAGCGTTTTTTTGAGAATTTTATTGGGACAGGTGTGGCAGCTGTGGTTTGTGCAATGGTTGTGCTTGACAATCGGTACAGGAATTGGGTACAATGCACCTGCCGCCGGAGTCTCCGGAGGTGAGGCCGGAAAACCCCGCTAGGACCGAGAGGTAGCAACGGTATTCGTCCCTCACTTGTCGGAAGGGCTTCGGCGGTTTCTTATGCAGACACTGATTTTGGCTGTTTCGAGACCTGCTCTTGCCTACGTGAAAGCGGGGGTTTCTTTTTATGAAAAACGCATGCGCCCACTTGGGCAGATGGAGCTCAGGTACCTCAAGGCTGTTTCGGAGCCGGAGCTTTCTTCTGCTCTGCTGCGCGCCAGCGAGGGGTGTTTGCGCATCGCCATGGACGAGCGCGGTAAGAATCTCAGCACCCGCGAATTAGAACAATTTTGGCGTGACCGACAACTGCACGCCGTCGCCAAGCGCGTGGCATTTATCATAGGACCTGCGGATGGACTCACCCCGCAGCTGCGCGATGCCTGTGACCACGTTTTTTCCCTCGGTCGCCACACCATGCAGCATGAACTCGCCCTCCTCGTACTCATGGAACAACTCTACCGACTCCATACCCTGCTGGCAAACAGCCCCTACCACAGAGGCGAATAGAGGTACGAAGTAGCAAAGCCGGGGAAAGCGGGGGGATAACTTTGGCGCAAGGAAATACGAGGTGATCAAGTTAGGCGGACTGATTGAGGTCCCGCATGAGAGCATCGCGACCTGCGGGGAGGGAAGAGAAATGCTGCAGTAAGGCGGTAAAGGGTTCTACTTCTGTGGAGTAGAGACCATGCAGCTCAGCGAGACGTTTCTCGAAGTGCAGGAGGATTTCCGGGCGGGGCAAGGCAGAGGCAACGTAATCTAAGGCACCTGCCATGAGGGAATGCCACCGAGGGTCCTGGGCACCGGGTTCGACAGTGCTCAGGAGGAGGCGTGCCATGTACCCCGCGAGACGGAGGCGTTTCAACGAGCTGCGCAGACCCAAGCGGGCATCAAGGAGATTCGCCGATGTCAGGGTGCATAGATCACTCTTGGAGGACGTGCGGAAGAGCAGTTCGCACTCGTGAAAAAGGTCCACCACGCCGCTCATTTCGCTGCCCGGCTTCAGGATGCTGTGAGCGGTGGTTCGCACGATGCCGTGGTGGGATGTACACCAGCTGACAATGGCACCGTGCTCTCCGTGCGGAAACAGCTTCAAGACGCACCCTGTATCACTTTCAATCATGAGTGCTGTCCCTCGCCGAGCACCGTGAGGATACGCGTGTAAATTGCCTGCGGGGTGAGCCCGTGTAGTTCACGCAATTGCGGGAGCTTGCCGTGCTCCACGAAGGAATCCGGCCAGCCGATGCAGAGCAGCTCGGTGTGTGCCCGCTCACGGTGCAGCAACTCCCCGACTGCCGAACCGAAGCCACCCGTCACCACGTGGTCTTCCAGAGTCACCAGCAGCAGTCCGCGCGCCGCGAGACTCAGTAGACATTCGTCGTCTAGGGGTTTGATAAAGCGGGCATTAATGTGGGCGGCTTGCACTCCGTGGTTTGCCAAAAGCTCCAGAGTCTGCTCTGCCAAGCGGTTCATGTTGCCCAAGGCGATGAGGGCGACTTTGGCATCCGTCGGGGAACAAATCACCTCCGCTTTCCCGATGGGCAAAGGCTGCGGCTCCTCCGGCACCGGCACCCCCTCCCCTTCCCCACGCGGGTAACGGATGGCACTCGGTCGATCGCAGATGCCGTTCATCGTCACAAGCATACGCGCCAATTCCGCTTCGTCGCGCGGTTGCATCATCACGAGATGTGGGATGGCACGCAGCATCGCAATGTCAAACAGCCCGTGGTGCGTGGGTCCGTCATCCGGAGAGAGTCCGGCACGGTCCATGCAGAGGCGCACGGGGAGGTCCTGCAGGGCGGCATCGTGTTCTATCATGTCCACACACCGTTGCATGAAAGTAGAGTAGATAGCCACGTAAGGTTTGAACCCATGCGTCGCCAATCCACAGGCAAAAAGTACCGTATGTTCTTCCGCAATGCCGGTGTCAAAGAACCGCTCGGGATACCGGTCGTGAAAGATGTCCAGACGCGTCCCGCCGGGCATAGCCGCCGTGAGGGCGATTATCTTGTTATCCGCCCCCGCCATCCGTGCCAAACATTTACCGAAAACTTCCGAGTAAGAGGGGAGCGCACCGGCTTTCGTTTCCCCGCTTTCCATATTGTACGTGCCGACGCCGTGGAATTTGGCGGGGTTTTGCATGGCGGGCTCATACCCCATGCCTTTGCGAGTGATGACGTGGAGGATAGCCGGTTCGTTGTGCCGCGCAATGAGACGCAGCACACGCTCCATGCGACGGATGTCGTGTCCATCGATCGGACCGTAGTAGGTGAGCCCGAGTTCGCGGAAGAAGCTGAAGGGAGAGATCAGGCTGCGGGCGGCAATCATGAGCCGATTGGCTTGCTCGCGCATTTTGTCGCTCGCTAGGTTTTTCAGGAAGTAGTTGGCTTGCTCTTTCAGCCAAGAATACGCCTGCGTCTCCTGCAGAGATGTGAAGTAGCGCGAGAGAGCACCCACGTTTTTGTCGATGCTCCATTCGTTGTCGTTGAGTATCACGATGAAGCGGCGGGTGGCGGAGGCAATGCTGTTGAGGGCTTCCAGCGTGGTGCCGCAGGTGAAAGCTCCGTCACCGGCTACAGCTACCACGTGAAAATCCTCACCGCACAGGTCGCGCGCGACGGCGATGCCAAGACCGGCGGAGAGCGCGGTACCGGCGTGTCCTGCCCCGTACGCATCGTGCGGAGATTCACTACGCCTCATGAAGCCGGAAAGCCCACCGAATTGTCGGATGCTGTCCAGCCGCTCTGCCCTCCCCGTGAGTATTTTATGAACGTAGCTCTGGTGCGATACATCGAAGAGTATCTTGTCCTTCGGTGTCTCAAAGACACGATGCAGCGCGATACTGAGTTCCACCACGCCTAGGTTTGGGGCGAGGTGCCCCCCCGTGGAGGAAAGGGTGCGAATGAGCAACTCTCGTATTTCGGCGGCAAGTTGCGGCAACCTCTTCTCCGGCAGCTTCTTGACATCCGCCGGGGAATGAATACCTGCCAGCAAAGGCACTCGAGCTACTTCATCGGAGGGAGAACTCATCACTCGCTTCTTCTGCCGGTGGCTGCGTTGTCTCTTGTTCGTTCGGGATCTGCGGATTCTCCAAGACTTTGATGCGCAACTCCGCCTGCGCTAAAAGTTCCTTGCTGCTACGTATCAATGAGAGACCTTCCTCAACGAGGGGGATCATTTGTTCGAGTTCAGTCTGCGGATTATCAAGTTGCGCGATGATGGCTTCCAATCGCGCCATAGCCTGCTCAAATTGCACGGGCTGCTTTTCGTTTTCGGGTGACGTCATGGGATTATTGTGTTGTTACATGGTGGTCTGTAAGTTTCCGTTGAAGAGTACGACGATTGATACCCAGCAGCTTGGCAGCGGCACTGCGGTTGCCGTGGGTCGCTTCCAAGGCGCGTTGTATGGTGTTTCGTTCAATAACTGCTAGGTTGTAGGTATCCTGTAAAAGGGGCATAGGATTTGCTCCGGCACTGCGCGGGGTCGCAGCCGGTGTAGGGGTGCTGCCGCCCCCGCCCGTCAGATAATCTGGTAGGTCGGCGGGGGTAATACTGTTCGTATCGCACATGACGACGGCGTGTTCGATGGCGGTACGTAGTTGACGCACATTGCCCGGCCAGTCATACTGCAACAGGAGCTGCAAAGCTGCCCGACTCAATGTCAACGCAGGTTTGTTGTTTTCCTCGCCCACGCGCTTCAAAAACGCATTCGCCATCAACACGATGTCCCCCGACCGCTCGCGCAACGGCGGCAATTGCACGACCACCACGTTGAGCCGCTGGAAGAGGTCCTGCCGGAAGCTGCCCTCCTGCACCATCTGTTGCAGATGTCGGTTGGTGGCCGTCACAATGCGCACATTGACTGGGATGGGCTCATTGCTGCCCACGCGCTCGATGGTGCGCTCCGCTAGCACGCGCAGAAGTTTCACCTGCGTCGGTATGTCCATCTCTCCGATCTCGTCTAGGAAGAGAGTCCCACCGTCGGCTTCTTCAAATCTTCCGATCCGCCGCTGAAGTGCGCCCGTAAACGCCCCCTTCTCGTGCCCAAAGAGCTCACTTTCCATGAGTTGCGGGGAAAGGGCAGCACAGTTCACCGCCACGAACTTGCCTTGGCTGCGAGGGGAGAGGGCATGCAGCGCGCGCGCCACCAGCTCCTTCCCCGTCCCTGTCTCTCCCTCAATGAGCACGGTGACATTCGTCGGCGCGACATGGCGAATGCGTTCAAAGATGGCGTGCATCTGCGGACTGTCCCCCAGCATGTCGTGCAAACCGGTGGTGGGTTGCAATTGCTGCGTCAGCTCGCGATTACGTGTTTCCAAGCTGCGAGTTTGGGAGGCTCGCCGCAGCAAGAGTTCCACCTCGTCCAAGTTCAAGGGCTTGGTCAGGAAGTAGTACGCCCCGTGTTTTTTCGCCTCTGCCGCAGTATCTTGGCTACCGTAGGCGGTCATCATGATACAGGTCGGAGCCGGGTCCAGCTGTTGCGCGAAGTCGATAAGTTCCATCCCGCTTTCACCGACGAGTCGCAGGTCCGTGAGCAATATGTCCACCGGCTCGCTCTTCATGATCTCGCGTGCCACTTTCCCGTTTGCCGCTGCGTACACCTCGTACCCTTCCTCGAGTGCCTGTGTAAGCACACTGCGCGTGGCTCGTTCGTCATCCACGATCAGCAATACCGGTTTCATGGCTCAGCGGGGTACAGGGGCGGATAGTTACAGGAGTAGGAGACCGGTTGTCTCCGGCATGCCAAACATGACATTCAGGGCGTGCACCCCCTGCCCACCGGCTCCCTTCACCACATTATCTTCCGCACACATCAATATCACCCTCCCGGTCCGCTCGTCGATCGCCCACCCGATGTCCGCGAAGTTGGTGTGCGTCACGTTCTTTGTATCTGCGGGTACCCCGGCTCCGAGCAGGCGGACAAAGGGCTCTCCCGCGTATGCCTGCGTGTAGCATGCCCCGAGCTCCCGCAAACCCACTCCCGCCTTGAGCGGTGCCGAGATGGTAGTCAGTATCCCGGTGTTCACCGGCATGAGATGGGGGATGAAAGTGATACGGAGCGGTCGCCCGGCGGCAGCACTCAGCTCTTGCTCAATTTCAGAAAGGTGGCGGTGGCGCGGCACGCCGTAGGCGCGCATGCTCTCGTTGCACTCGCAAAAATGATACACAACATCTGCCTTTCTCCCTGCCCCGGACACCCCGCTACAGCTGTTGGCAACAATTCCTTCCGCCTCCGTGAGTCCCGCTCGCACGAGCGGAATGAGCGGCAGGAGGATACTCGTGGGATAGCACCCCGGCGACCCCACAATGCGCGCCTTGCGGATTTCCTCCCGATGCCACTCCGGCATCCCGTACACCGTCTCTTTCAACAAAGCGGCTGCCGTGTGGTCTTTGCCGTAGTATTCTTTGTACACGTCCGGGTCGTGTAGTCGGAAGTCTGCCGATAAATCCACCACGCGTATCCCGGCATCGACCAATGCGCGTCCGTATTCCATGGATACCCCGTGCGGTAATGCCAAAAAAGCAGCCTCCGCCCCACTCTGCACGATGCCCTCGACCTCCGCCCCACTGAACTTCAGCTCCGCCCCCGGTATCTCGCGAAATCTCGTAAATACCTCCTGAAGCTCCTTCCCCGCATATTGCCGCGATGTCGCACTCACAATCTCTACCCCCGGGTGCAACAGCAATATCCGCAACAATTCCTGTCCGGTGTACCCACTCGCCCCCACTACCGCTGTCTGTATCCTCTTCATGTCAGCCACAAGTCTACCACCTTTGTCCCCCCTTGACAATACCGCAACACGCCATCTCCCGGGAAAATTGAGGACCCATTGGTGTACGTTGGCTTTGTCGTGGAAAGACAGGCGGAATGGAAGTACGAGGTACGAAATAAAAAAGCGCACTCCTCTCCCACCATACCCGCCACTCCCCGGCTCGGCTACTTCGTACTTCGTACTTCCCCTTGGGTCTGTGCGTTTTGCCATGCGGGAGAGGTTGAGGAGCCAACCGCTCTGGGGGCGCGCGGCGGCTTGTGCGGCAGTGAAGGGGATACGAGGACGCCAGTTGGTACCACCTTGGGTACCGGGGAGATTAAGGCGTACGGGGATGTCGAAGAGCTCCGTCCACAGGAGCGCAGCATAGTTTGCGCGACTCATGAGCAGGGCTCGGTAGAGGGCAGTCTTTATACTCGGGCTCCAAGGCACAAGGCTCTCTTCCCCGGACAGCCCGGCGTAGTCACCTAAGCGGCAAAGAGTAGCGGCGCAATCTCGCGCGATGCGCAAGGTATCCCGCAGAGCATTGTCCAAGGGGCAGGAAAGGTCGTGGGCAACCCGGCGACCGTACTCCACGCGGGAGCACCACTCCTGCCAATCGACGCAGAGGGGCGGAAAATCGTGGGTGGCGAAGGTGGTAAAGGAGCAGGGATTGTAGGTGTCGCCCCGGATGATGTGACCTAGCGCGTCACATTCCCAGTGCGGAATCTTGAAACCGGCTATACGCAGCCGCGATAAATCCGGGCGCACGTAGTCGGGTACGCACCCGAGGTCTTCGCCTATGACGATGGGTCCGGGAGTGGCTTGCAGAATGGTACCGAGGAGGGTATCTCCCTGCATGAGATTGGCTTTGCGTTGTTCTGGGGAATCATCCGGACGGGGACGGAACCCCGGGCGGCGTCCCCCGCATCGCGCAGCAGCTTCATCCGGAGAGAGATTGAGGAACTCCGCATTTCGATCGGGCATCCACGGGAATGCGTAAATGCGGTAGAAGCCGAGGATGTGGTCGATGCGGTACATCCCGAAGATTTCGGTTAGTTTGCGGACACGCTGCACCCACCAAGCCATGCCGTCGCGTTGCATTACATCCCAGCGGTAAAGGGGGATGCCCCAGTTTTGACCCCATTTAGCCGTGAAAGGGTCATCCGCGAAATTTCCTTCAGCCGGTGCCCCACCACTCCATTCCATATCAAAGAGGTGGCGACGGAAAAATACATCGGCACTCGCCACGGAAATGCCGATGGGCACATCCCCCATAAGCATCACCCCACGTGCGTCCGCGTGCCGCCGTACCATAGCCCACTCCCGCGCACAGAGCCATTGCAGCCACTGTCGGTATCGTTTTTGGCGGGAAGCCTGCTCATCCTGAGCCACGAATCTGCGCGCCTCGTTGACGTCGCGGATGGACCAAGTCCACCAAGCCGTAGTGTTGAAAGCGATACTGAGCACGCGAAAGTCTGCGTAATCCTCCAGCCAAGAGCATTCTCTCTCGACCCACGCGGCAAACTCCGTCCGCAGGGTCTCGTATTGCTCTTCTTTGCAAAAGTTTTTCCACGCCGCCCGCAGCACCGCCCGCTTGTAGGCACGCACGCGTGGGTAGTCCACCAAATCCGCTCCCGCCGGGTATTGGAGGGGAGGCAACCCTGCCGCCTGCTCCGGTAACGGCGAAGGAACACCGGGCACTCGCTCCAGACTCAGGTACAACGGCTCCAGCGCGATCGAGCTCACGGATGAGTAGGGGGACGGTGCGTCATCATCGCCTGTCTCATTGACGGGTAGCAGCTGAAAGAACCCGACACCATGTTCCGCCGCCCAGTCTATCCATTCCTCTAGGGCTATCAAATCCCCAATCCCGGCATCTCCTTCCCTCCGCAGTGAAAACAGCGGCAGAAGCACTCCTGTCATGCGTCGTCCTTGCATCTCGTCGTCTATTATACCGTATGTTTTCCCACACCGCAAGCAAACATGCCCCGAAAAAAGTGCCGCAGTGTCTCGCTCAAGGGGTCAAATACTGCGTCAAGGTACTCCGCAAATCATCGATCGATCGTGCGATGTGAGGGCAGTGGGCAGTTAGGTCTTTTCCCTGCGAGTATCCCCAGTTGACGAGGATGAGTTTTGAATCGGCAGCCTGGGCTGTCGTGGCATCGATGTGAGAATCGCCGATGAGGACGAGCTCCTGCGCAGCCATACTCCACTGCTTCGCAATGTACAAGAGGGCATCCGGAGCGGGTTTGCGCGGGAAAGTGCCGTCGTGCCCGATAACGATCTCAAACGTCTGCTCACCGAACACGGAGCGTACCATCTCGCAGGTGACCGCGTGCTGTTTGTTCGAGAGCACCGCCAGATGCACCCCCGAGTCGCTGAGGTCATCGATGAGCTCTCGCACCCCCGGGTATGGATCCGGGGCAACCTTGCTCCAGCAGCTTTTGTACTCCCGGCAAAAATGCGCCACGAGCTCGTCCACCTCACCCGTCGGCGCGCTCGTCTCGTCCTCGTAATCTAGGGCACACAGGCACAGGTTCCGTACCCCGCAGCCAATGAGACGCGCGACGTGCTGTTGCGTGAGCGGCTCCCGCCCCATACGGGCTAGGGCGCGATTGAGTGCGACCGCAATGCCGGGCATGGTGTGTACCAACGTCCCATCCGAATCAAATACAATCCCTCTCTCCATCTTCATTTCCCTTTCCGTCCGTGCGGCAAGAAGGCGGTCTCGCAACGTGTCAATGGATAAATCCGCGCTCCGACTCTCGGAGAAATTGCAGCAATTTTGTGACGTAGGGGTTTTGCCCGTACTTCTCATCGGCGAGTATTGTCTGCATCCCGTCTTCGATGTGGCACCCCTTGACTAAGAAGAGTTTCTTGTACGCGAATCTGAGGGCGCGAATGTCCTCATCCGCCACCCCCCTGCGTTGCAGTCCAATAATGTTGACGGCGCGCACGGCGGCAGGAAACCCTTCGGCGATGACGTAGGGGGGGACATCCTGCGGCACCCGCGCGCAACCACCGATCATAGCGTGTTCTCCCACCCGCACAAATTGGTGCAGTGCCGCAAAACCTCCGATGATCGCCCAATCCCCGATGTGGCAGTGTCCCGCCACGCCCGCGTATCCGGAAAATATGCAGTGGTCACCAACGACGCATTCGTGTCCGCAATGGCTGTTGATGAGGAAGTGGTTGTGAGAGCCAATGACGGTTTTGTTTTCCGGAGAGGTCGAGCGGTTGATGTTGCTATTCTCCCGAAACACGTTGTGATCCCCGACTTCCAAGTAAGTAGGTTCGCCGTTGTATTTCAAATCCTGCGACTTAAGTCCCAGCACAGAAAAAGGGAAAAACTCGTTGTACTCCCCGAAAGACGATGGTCCGCCCAGCACTACATGGCTATGCAACACACACCCCTTCCCGAGCCTCACATGCTCCCCCACCACGCAGTAGGGTCCAATGACCACCTCCTCCCCCAACTCTGCCGTCGGATCAATGATCGCTGTCGGATGTATCTGTGGCATGCGCTCATTCTACCCCCCTGCCTCACCACTGACAAGAAAAATCAATGCTCCCCACCCCATCGGTTCCATGAAAATGAGCCGCTCAGCGGTGCACGACGACTTTGCGGCAAAGAAACGCGGGAATAATCAAGTACGAGACGAACAAGAAGGAGGAAGTCACGCAGTCGTTGAGCGACCCACGCGTGACTTGACACAGCGGGCGTGCTGCGCTAAACTGCCGTGCGTATGAACGAGTGCGAAACTTACTGCGTGGCGGACATCGGGTTAAAGGATTGGGGCAGGAAAGAAATCAGCGTATCGGAGCATGAGATGCCCGGGCTGATGGCGTGCCGGGAGAAGTACGGACCGCACAAACCTCTGGCAGGGGTGCGTATTACGGGCTCGCTGCACATGACCATCCAGACGGCGGTACTCATCGAAACCCTCACAACCTTAGGAGCAGAGGTGCGCTGGGCAAGTTGTAACATATTTTCGACGCAGGACCACGCCGCCGCAGCCATAGCAGCCACCGGAGTGCCGGTTTTCGCTTGGAAGGGTGAGTCACCGGAAGATTACTGGGAATGTACGTGGAAAGCACTCTCGCACTGTGGCGGACTGGGACCGCAGCTGATTGTGGATGACGGTGGGGACGCGACCCTCCTGCTGCACCGAGGGTACGAGATGGAAGAGGGCGATGCGTGGGTGAAGACGCCCGGTGGGAACGCGGAGGAAGGAATCATCAAGGCACTGCTGCGGCGCATCGGGCAGGAGCATCCCGGCGTCTTTCACCGCTGGCTGCCGGATATAGCCGGTGTTTCGGAGGAAACGACCACCGGTGTGCACCGCCTCTACCGCATGGAAAAGGAGGGGCGTCTGCTCTTCCCCGCCATCAACGTGAACGATTCCGTGACCAAGAGCAAGTTCGACAACCTGTACGGCTGTCGGGAAAGCCTGACGGACGGCATCAAGCGCGCCACGGATGTGATGGTAGCGGGCAAAGTTGCCGTTGTCTGCGGTTTCGGGGATGTGGGTAAGGGCTGCGCACAGGCTCTGCGCGGGCTGGGAGCGCAGGTCATCGTCACCGAGATTGACCCCATCTGCGCCCTGCAAGCCGCTATGGAGGGATACCGCGTCCTCACCGTCGAAGACACCTTGGGCGTGGGCGACATCTACGTGACCACAACTGGCAATTGCGATATCATCACCTTGGAACACATGGAAAGGATGAAAGACCAAGCCATTGTGTGCAACATCGGGCATTTCGACGATGAAATTCAAGTGGCGCGTCTGCAAACCGCCTCCGGCGTCACCCGCACCAGCATCAAACCGCAGGTGGACTGCTATACCTTTCCGGACGGGCATTCGCTCTTTTTGCTGGCAGAGGGGCGTCTGGTGAACCTCGGTTGCGCCACGGGTCACGCGTCTTTTGTGATGAGCAATAGCTTCACCAACCAGGTTCTCGCACAAATAGCCCTCTGGGAGCGACGCGGCAGCCACGTCGTCCCTTCGGTGCAGGTGCTGCCCAAGAAGTTGGACGAAGAAGTAGCGCGGCTGCACTTAGGCAAGCTCGGGGTGCACCTCACGACCCTTACGCAAAAACAGGCAAATTACTTGGGCGTGCCGCCGGAGGGACCTTACAAGAGCGATGCCTACCGGTATTGACGGAACAGCGATGATGCAATACACCGAAGCCCTTGATTGGCTGTACGCAGCGCAGATGTTCGGGATCAAGCTGGGGTTGGCGGGCATATCCCGTCTCCTCGGGGTGCTGGGCGTGGATCGTCCGCGCGCACGGGTCATCCACGTAGCGGGTACCAACGGCAAGGGGTCTGTCTGCGCCTTTGCCGAGTCCGTTGCCCGTGCTGCCCACTACAGCACGGGGCTCTTTACCTCCCCACACTTGGTGCGTTTCAACGAACGCATCCGCGTGAACGGGGAAGAAATCTCGGACGATGACACGGCACGTCTGATCTCTTGCGTGCGCGATTGCGTCGCCGGGTGGGATACGCCCCCCACTTTTTTCGAACTCACACTCGCGGTTGCCATGCTCTATTTTGCCAAGCGGAAACCGGACATCATTATCTTGGAAACGGGGATGGGCGGGCGACTTGATGCCACCAACGCCGTGCCAAAGGATGTTGCGGTCATCACTCCGATCGGTATGGACCACACCCAATACCTCGGTACCTCTCTCTACGACATCGCCAAGGAGAAAGCTGCCATCCTCGCGTGGCACCGCCCGGCTCTCTCCACCGTGCAGGAGCTGGAAGCCATGCGAGCTATCCACGAAGCCGCCGAAGCGTGTGACACAGAATACCGCGTCGTGAGCGAGGTATGCCCGCTGCCACTGGGGCTTGTCGGCTCCCACCAAAAACACAATGCCGCGCTGGCACTGGCTGCCCTGCGCACGGCGGTCCCCCACTTCCTTTGCTCGGAGGGGCAATTAGCTGAGGGACTGGCAGGCACCCGTCTGCGAGGTCGCTTCGAGGAAATCTCCCCGGGCGTCATCTTGGACGGCGCGCACAACCCACACGCCGCCCGCACGCTCGTGCAAACTTGGCGGGAATCGCAAGGTAACACCCTCGCCCACTGCATCTTTGCCGGGGCGGCGGATAAGGACTTAGCTGGGGTCATCTCCCTCCTTTCTCCCATCGTAGCAAGTTGGCACCTCCCCCCGGTTACGTCCCCGCGTATCCTGCCCCCCGCACAACTTGCTCGCCTCGTCCGACAGCATTCCTCTGCCCCTATCTCCCTGCTAGGATCCATAGCGCGGGCACTGCTCATCCCGCAGCGTCCCGTGCTCATTTGCGGCTCCTTTTTCCTGCTGGGCGAGGTGCTGGCACACTTGCGTGCCTCTGCCGACTATCGCGCTTCTTTGCAATGACAGCACGAAAAGCCGGTTGATGTCTTACGCCGTGCGTGGAACGCTGTATCCGAGGGCCCAGCGCAAGTACTTGAGTGACTCATCCCAGACCTTAGTGCTGGTGCTGCCGAGTACAACCACAATGACACATCGCCCATTAACGGAAGCGCAGGAGATCAGGCACTTCCCGGCGGCATTTGTGTATCCGGTCTTCATCCCCTGCACCCACGAGTATTTTTTGAGGAGTTTGTTGGTAGATTTGATCGTACGCATCGAGCCGTCGGCCAACTGTATCTTGTACTCCGGAATGTTGATGCAGCGTCGGATGACAGGATTGTAGTATGCGTAGCAGGCGGCTAATGCCATATCGTATGCTGTGGAATACTGTTGTGCCGGGAGCCCATTAGGGT
This sequence comes from uncultured Akkermansia sp., assembly GCA_964459715.1. GTDB lineage: Bacteria > Verrucomicrobiota > Verrucomicrobiia > Verrucomicrobiales > Akkermansiaceae > Akkermansia. Next base: position 9,377 of record CAYWNS010000014.1, on the reverse strand, counting down.
TGGCAAAGTACGTGTCATTCATGCGCATTCTGCGTGCCCGCGCATTCATGCGGCGCACGAAAGCATTCACGCTACCGGCGGTATCGCGTGCCAATGTTAGAGCTACATCATTGAAACTGCCGGTGAGCATGGCTCGCAGCAGCTCCCCGCGTGTATACGAGGTCCCGGGGCGAAGATTCAGCCTCGTGGGGGGCACCTCTTCGTCTTCCGGTGCTATAGTAACCTGCTTCCCGAGATTCCCGGCATCCACCACACACAAAGCCGTCACAATTTTCTGTGTACTCGCTACTTGGCGTCGCGTATGGGCGTTGTGCCGAAAAAGCACGCGTCCAGTGCGCGGGTCTATCACACACACGGCGGCGCAATCGGGTTGAGGTGCCGGTACAGTGGGCTGCGCGAGGGGTATTCGACCGATGAGACCGGACTGCGGAGAAGACACCCGTCCGTGGTCAACTAGAGGTCTCCTAGGATAGGTCTGGCGAGCACTTCTGTCGTTGAATGTGTACTCCACCCCACCTTGGGTCTGACACGCTACCGAACACAAAGCCAGCACCACCACTAATACGCGCTTCAACATGTGCGCAAGTATACACGCATCCATGCCCTATGTCAAGCCGCCCACATCTGTCCAAAACATCGCCTGCGCTGCTCTCTCTGTGTATCGTTCCTCCCCATCTCTTCCATCGCGCCCGCATCTCCCCGCCGCCCACCACCCCTCTCATCACACGCATCTCCCTCAGCTTCGCACACTTCGTACCTCGTACTTCAAATTTGCCTCGCACTTCGAATTTGCTTCATATTACACCTTAGTGTTCTACATACAAGGATATGCGTTTTCCTCCATCTGATCATCTCTTTTTGAATGCGATGTCCAGTCTAAAGTTGACTTTCCTCCTTGATTTTTTTCACAGTTACGAAAATGCGCCCTCTTTTTGTTATTTTTTTACCTCCTGAACTTTTTGAGATTGTACGATACCTGTTGTCTATTTATTACAAGTAATTTTGAGAGGCTTCCCCAGTGCATCGCATTCAAAATGAGATACACTCCCCCCGACATGCGCTCAGTGCCCCAATTCTCTATGGTTTTGCCCGCCTCTGCCCCCCGTATGCGCGGCAGGGTTTTATCTCCAGTGATGGCATGACTTCCCTCGTTACAGGCGGTACCGGCTTCCTCGGTTCGAATCTTTGCGCACGACTGCTGCGCGAAGGAAGACGGGTGATTTGCCTCGACAATAACTACACCGGACGCATGGTGAATGTGGCGGAGCTGCGGAATCATAAAAGCTTCCGCTTCGTGCTGCACAATGTATGCGACCCCTTCGAACCGGACGAGCATGTCGATGAGATTTACAACCTCGCCTGCCCTGCCTCCCCGCCCGCATACCAAGGGCGGCACTCCATCGATACCACGCGTACGTGCGTGCTGGGTGCGCTGAACATGCTGGAGCTGGCGAAGGCGCACAGCGCGCGCATCCTGCAGGCGAGCACCTCGGAGGTGTACGGCGAACCGCTGGAGCATCCGCAGCGCGAGTCCTATCGCGGCAATGTGAATCCCATCGGCATCCGCGCTTGTTACGATGAGGGCAAACGCTGCGCGGAGAGTTTCTTTTTCGATTACCATCGGCACGAGGGCGTCTCTATCCGGGTGGTTCGTATTTTTAACACCTACGGACCGAAGATGGACCCGAGGGACGGGCGGGTGGTGTCCAACTTCATCTGCCAAGCTCTGCGCGGGGAGGGTATTACGATTTACGGGGACGGGTCACAGACGCGGTCGTTCTGCTACGTGGATGACCTCATCGAGGGCATGGTGCGCGCAATGAATGTTGATGATGTGAACTTCACGGGACCGGTAAATCTGGGCAACCCCGGCGAGTTTACCATCCGTGAGCTGGCGGAGATGGTGCTCGCCAAGGTGGGCAGTGGCTCGAAGCTCGTGCGGCGGGAACTCCCGGCGGATGACCCCACGCAGCGGCGTCCGGATATTTCACTAGCGCAGCGTGTGCTCGGTTGGACTCCTAAGGTGCCTCTGGCACAGGGGCTGGAACCCACCATAGAATACTTCAAAACTCAAATTACAGACGAGAAGCATGAAAGTAGCGATCATAGGAACAGGGTACGTGGGACTACCCACGGGTGCCGGGCTGGCAAGTCTGGGACATCAGGTGACGTGCGTGGACTGCATTCCCGAGAAAATCGAGAAGCTGCGCGCCGGGCAAGTGACGCTCTTTGAGGAGGGCTTGGAGGAGCTGCTCACGGACGGACTGAAAAGCGGAAACTTGCGCTTCACCACGAGTATGGAGGAGGGCGTGGACGAGGCACAGCTCGTGATGGTGGCGGTGGGGACGCCGGAGAATCCGGAGACGGGTGAGGCAGATCTGAGTTACCTGTTCGCTGCCGTAGAGGAGCTGGCAAAGTGTCTGAAAACACCCACCGTAGTCGCCATCAAATCCACGGTACCGGTGGGTACGGGCGACCGCGTGGAGGAGCTGATCCGTAAGACCAATCCCACCGCGCAAGCGGAAGTCATCTCCCTGCCGGAGTTTCTACGCGAGGGCTACGCCGTGCACGATTTCTTCCATCCGGCTCGCATCGTAGTGGGTACGGAAAGCGAAGTTGCGCGTGCGTTTATCCGCGAACTGTACGCCCCCATGCAGCCCACTCCGAAATTCCTCTGCGTGAAGCGTCGCTCCTCAGAGGCTATCAAGTACGCATCCAACGCGTTCCTCGCCATGAAGATTCACTACATCAACGAGATGGCAGACTTCTGCGAGGCAGCGGGGGCAAACATCCACGAAGTCGCGCAGGGGATGGGGCTCGATGATCGGATCGGACCGGAGTTTCTGAAGCCCGGACCGGGCTACGGGGGCAGTTGCTTCCCGAAGGACACGAAAGCCCTGCTCCGAATGGCACAAAAGCATGGGGTCGATCTCTCGCTTGTCTCCGCAACAATTGTCGGCAACACAAAACGTCGCGAACTCATGGCGAATAAGGTTCTGGAAGCCGTAAAAGGCATCCCCCACCCGCGCATCGCCGTATGGGGTCTTGCTTTCAAAAATGGTACGGATGACTGCCGCGAAAGTCCCGCCATCGACATCGTACAGCACCTCACGAAACGCAGCGATGCCACAGTGGTGGTTTACGATCCAAAGGCCATGGATGCCGCGCGCGCCATCCTCGGCGACAGTGTAACATACGTCCCGGATAAAAGGAGTGCCGTTTGCGGAGCACATGTCCTAGTCATCCTGACCGAGTGGTCGGAGTTTGCGAAGGCAGACATGCAGAAGGGGCAAGACCTCATGGCAACCCCTGCAAGAATCATCGATTGTCGCTTTCTTATGACTTAACAAGGGCATTGTTCTAAAAGCGATTTGATTAATTCCAAGATATACCAAAACCCGCATAAAGATATGAACACAGGAATAACATTGGAGCCAAAGTCCATGGGCGAGGACAACAGTGTGGCTCTTGGCTTTGTTGTCAGTAACTACTATGCCTTGCCATTTTTGGTTGCATTGACCACGCTCTTTAAAAATGCCAATGCGAAGTATTTTTACGATATCGCCATTCTTGAAACAGATTTGACGGCATTAAATAAAAGGAAAATACAAGAGTTGGTTTCTTGTCCCCCTACTAACTTCAATAATGAGAATGTACAATTCTCACTACGATTTGTTAATATAGCGGAGCGAGTAAAGGAGCTACAGAAGGTTTGGCTCGCCCCTTTCTGGGCTCAGTATCACTTCCTGCTGATTCCCGAAGTGTTTTCGCGATATGATAAGGTGGTAGCTTTAAATTCGGACATTGTTTTTAATCGTGACGTAGCAGAGTTATACCAGATAAAATTGAACGACAACGAGTGGGTCGGGGCGGTAATTGACACAGTCGTGCGCTTGCATTTGAAGATAAACCCAAACTTCGATATACACGGAGTGTGTAACTGGCTTGATGAGCCATTGAAGTATTTTAACTCAGGGGTCATTTTGTATAATACGAAGGCATGCCGGGAAAATAAGCTGGTGGACAAAATTATCCGGCAACATGGTATTATGGGACCCACAAAATGGACTGATCAGGATTTGCTCAATGTATGCTGTCAAAACCATGTCCATTTCCTGAATCCCAAATGGAACGTAGAAGCACCAGGTTTCGAAGCGCATTTTGCGACACTCACAGCGAAAGGTGTTAACGTACAAGATGAAAGGGAGGAACATAGTAGGAACAGGGAATGTCCCTATATATTGCACTGGATAGGTGAGAGGAAACCATGGAGATACCCTGAGGATGAGTTAAGTACGAGGTGGTGGAAATATGCTCGCGCTTTACCGAATTATGAGGAGATCATTTACACCAACATCTGTGGTCTGGTGCGCGACGAAATGGCAAAAGGACTGGATGAACATGAGAACAAAATCCACGAGTTACTACGCAGCGAAATGACAAAAAAGTTGGAGGAATGTGAGGTAAAGTCTGCGGAGTTGTTGCGCGGCGAAATGACAAAAAAGCTGGAGGAATGTGAGGCAAAGTCCGCAGAGTTGCTGCGCGACGAGATGAGGAAAAAGTTGGAGGAACGTGAGGCAAAGTCTGCAGAGTTGCTGCGCGATGAGATGGGGAAAAAGTTGGAGGAACGTGAGGTAAAGTCTGCGGAGTTGCTGCGCGGCGAAATGACAAAAAAGCTGGAGGAGCAGGGGAAGAGGGAACGCCAAACGGTAGATCGCCTAGGACTGCTCGAGGCGAGACAAAGGACGGCAGATCGCGTGATGTCGACTCGATTGAGCGCAGCGGAGCAAGCCGTCCGAAAAGTGCGCAGCGATGCGAGAGAGGTCGCGCTGCTGCCTTTCACGTGGCTCAATTTACAACGTTGTCGGATCGCGTCGCACCTGCTGTTTGGGAAAATCGGGCAGCATTACACGAGGAAGAAGAGACAACTGCGCGCACGCGTCCGCACAGCACTCGATTTCATCCGAACACAGCCTAACGTCTCAAAAAATTCCACCGGCACAATATGAAAATCATCATTCTGGCAGGTGGTCTCGGCACCAGATTAGGGGAAGCGACACAGCTGATTCCCAAGCCGATGGTGCAGATCGGGGGTCATCCCATCCTCTGGCACATCATGAAAATCTATTCCCATTATGGCTTTCATGATTTCATCATCCTGACCGGGTACCTGTCACACGCGATTAAGAACTTCTTTGTAACGTATTATGAACGGTACTCTGACCTGACGGTGGATATGGAGCGTAACACAGTGGAATTGCACAGGGTGCGCGCGGAGCCTTGGAGGGTATCTCTACTCTATACCGGGGAAAATACCATGACCGGGGGGCGCATTGCGCAAGCACGGCAATATATTGGCAACGAGCCCTTTATGCTTACCTATGGTGATGGAGTAGCGGATGTAAACATCCACGCACTGTTAAATTCCCATCGGCAAAGCGGCTCGCTTTGTACCCTCACGGCTGTTCAAGTAGCGGGACGTTTTGGAGCATTAACGATTGATGCCTCAAATAAGGTTCCGTGCTTTGCGGAGAAACTCGTAAATGACGCAAGCTGGATCAATGGTGGTTTCTTTGTTTGCGAACCCGGTGTGTTTGATTACATAAGGGAAGGCAATGATGTCATTTTTGAGCGAGAACCTTTGGAGAAGCTCGCCAAGGCGGGGCAGCTCAATGCGTATAGGCATCATGGATTCTGGCAATGCATGGATACTCAGCGTGATAGGACAGTACTGAATGATATCTGGGAGAAAGGGAACGCCCCATGGGCAATATGGCTTTAATTCTATTTTAGAAAAGATGTTTAACAACGTATACCGAGATAGGAATGTACTGGTAACCGGGGCTGCGGGCTTCAAGGGCACGTGGCTGTGCCTGTGGCTAAAGCAGCTCGGGGCAAAAGTCGCGGGTTACAGTCTGTTGCCGGAGACAGAAGAACGCATGGCAGACGTTGTACATCTACGAGAACAAATAGATGCCCTCTGCGTAGCTGATATTCGCGACACAAACACATTAAATCCGTTTTTTACGGAGCAGCAACCGGAGATTGTATTTCACCTTGCGGCGCAGCCACTGGTGCGACTTTCGTATAGTGAGCCGGTACTCACCTACGAGACCAACGTAATGGGTACGCTCAAAGTATTGGAAGCGGCGCGAGCCACACGTAGCGCACATGCGTTTGTCAACGTCACCACCGACAAGTGCTATGAGAATATAGAAAAAGAAGAGGGATACAAAGAAGACGAACCTATGGGCGGCTACGACATGTATTCCTCGTCCAAAGGATGCTCGGAGTTGCTCACCTCCTCGTATCGGCGTTCATTTCTACAAAATGGGCAACCTTTCGCCCTCGCGACTGCACGCGCCGGGAACGTGATCGGCGGTGGCGACTGGGGGTGCGATCGCCTCATCCCGGATTGTATTCGCTCATTTAGGCGGGGGGAAACGGTGCGCCTCCGTAATCCGTATGCTACGCGCCCGTGGCAGCACGTATTGGAGCCGCTGCATGGATATTTGCGATTGGGACAGAAATTACTGGAAGAGGGTACTGCGTACGCGGAAGCGTTTAACTTCGGACCGTGTGTGGAGAAAGCAGAGCGGGTATGTGACGTAGTATCCCGGGTGGCTGAGTTATGGGGGGATTCGGCTAAAGTTGAGATCGTGCCGAGTAAATTACATGAGGCTACGCTGCTGCAGTTGGACGCTACTAAAGCTGCGGTGCGTCTGGGTTGGCATCCTGCACTTGACATAAATGAAGCAATACGAGCAACAGTCGAGTGGTACACACGCTATTACGAAGGGCACGCAGATATGCTCGCAGTTACTAGGGAGCAGATCAAGCAATTTACGCAAACACTATGAAAAAAGAAGACATCAAAAAGCAGATGTTTGCCCTAGCCCGGCAGTACGCCGCATGCATCGCGGAAGAAAACACCGCAACACCCAAAACCTATATCCCGGCATCCGGCAAATCCATCGGGGGCGAGGAATTACAAAATATGATTGAAGCCTCGCTGGATATGTGGCTTACAGCCGGACACTTTAATGAAGCATTTGAAAAGGCATTTGCGGAAAAACTCGGTGTCAAGTATGCTATTACGTGCAATTCCGGTTCCAGTGCGAATTTGCTCGCTATTTCCTCGCTTACCTCCCCGTTACTCGGTGCCCGTCAGCTGGTACCGGGAGACGAGGTGATAACTGTGGCTGCCGGATTTCCCACCACGGTAAACCCGATCATTCAAAACGGACTTATTCCGGTATTCGTAGACGTAGATGTGGGCACCTACAATGTGAATACAGATAAACTCCGCGCCGCTATCAGTCCGAAGACGAAAGCTATCTTCCTTGCACACACTCTCGGCAGCATGTACGATATGGATGCTGTAATGGCTCTTGCCAAGGAGCACAACCTCTGGGTCATTGAGGATAGTTGTGATGCACTCGGTGCGCGCTGGAAAGAACGCTACGCCGGTACTATCGGGCACATCGGCACATTCTCCTTCTACCCGGCGCACCATATTACCATGGGTGAGGGGGGAGCGGTTATTACGGATAATCCTATTCTACGCCGTATTCTGCTATCCTGCCGCGACTGGGGGCGGGATTGCTGGTGTGCCCCGGGACGGGACAACACGTGCCGGGCGCGCTTTAGTATGCAGCTAGGGAATCTTCCGGCGGGCTACGACCATAAGTACACTTATGCACATATCGGCTATAATCTCAAAATTACGGACTGGCAGGCAGCCATCGGGCTCGCACAATTACGAAAGCTCGATAGGTTCTTGGAAATTCGCCGTGCCAACGTTGCAACTCTCTTGCGAGAACTATCTGACCTGCAAGACGTCCTTCTCCTTCCCGAGCATCACACAAACTGTGTACCTTCGTGGTTCGGATTCCTTATCTCGGTGCGACGAGATGCGCCCTTTTCCAAACAACAAATGGTGGAGTATCTGGAAGCACATGGGGTGGGCACGCGCCAGCTCTTTGCCGGGAATATCCTCCGCCAACCCATGCTGACAAAAGCTAGGGTGCCCCTGCGCATCGGTACGAGTGACCAAAAACTATCGTGCGATCTGACTGAAGCGGATTACGCCGCACTCCCCGGGACGGAGTTTATCATGCACCATACTTTTTGGGTCGGCGTGGCGCAAAATAACACCACGCAGGATATGCTGCGCACGGGAAAAATCATTCATGAATTCGTCAAGCAAAATGAGACCCCTTAATACGGAAAGAAAGATATTACTCACAGGTGCCTCGGGCTTTATCGGCTCGCAGGTGCTAGCCGAACTGCTTCGGCGGGGGTATGAGGTGCATGCCACAGTGCATTGCGGTGATCTACCAGAGCACCCCGGACTCACAGCGCATCAGCTGGACTTGCTGGATGTTCGCGCGGTAGATGACTTTATGGCACGGGGGAATTTTACTCACTTGCTGCATCTGGCATGGTATGTCGGAAAAGGGTACCGCATGAATATACTCAACATGGAATGGTTAAGCGCAAGTTTACAGCTGCTGCAAAGCTTTGCCCAACACGGGGGGCAACACTTTTTGGGTGGCGGTTCCTGCGTTGAATATGAGTACAAGTATGGCTTTTTACGGGAGGATATAACGCCGACTAGTTCTGACACGCTCTACGGTGGTGGAAAAAACTCACTCTTCCGAATGAGTCGAATATTTTGTGCACACACAGGAGTACGGTTTCAATGGGCGCGTATTTTTAATTGCTACGGTCCGGGCGAGCAATCCTACCACATTATTCCTTCCGTCATCCGCCCCTGCCTGCGTGGGAAAGATGTGCGCGTGAGTGATGGTCGCAAGTATCGAGATTATTTGCATGTGGAGGACACGGCGCGCGGCATTGTGGATGTTTTTGAAAGTGACCTAGGCGGTGTCGTAAATGTCTGCTCGGGCAAACCTGCACAGTTGCGCACGATTGTGGAAGAAATCACGGAACTGACTGCCTACAAGGGGCAGATTCTATGGGGTACCGTTCCCGACACATCGGACAACGCGCCGTTCGCAGTGGGCGATAACTCGCGCTTACGCGCCATCGGGTGGCAACCAAAATATGATCTTGCATCGGGCTTACAACAAACGATTAACTGGTGGAAACATTATGTTAATGGTTCCGATGGCAATACTTGCTCGCACGTTTACTCGGGCAGCATGGCACATCAACCTTTTCAAACACCCGGATGAATGATTCTTCCTACATACTCGTGATGGGAGGAGCGGGCTACATCGGCTCGCACACGGTACGGCATCTGTTGGATCGCGACTACTGCGTGGTGGTGGCGGATAACCTCATTTACGGACACAGAGAAGCGGTGGACGAGCGGGCGGCGTTTGAACACGCCGATCTGCTGAACCCGGCGA
>CAYWNS010000013.1:0-32176 GCA_964459715.1 uncultured Akkermansia sp. | reverse complement strand
CAACTCCGTTGCGCCTAACTCCTTCACTTCGTACTTCGTACTTCGTACCTCGTACCTCGTACTTGATCTCCCCCGTGTCTTCCTGCCTCAAAGTCACCGCCCACCTCTAAGCCTTTAATCTATTTGGGACAGATGTGGGTGGTTTGGGATGGCTTGCGGTTTAGTCTTGTCAGGGGGGGTGAATGCTGATACAATGCGGAGAGCATGAAACCTCTCACCAAACTTGAAGAGCTACCGGTCGCCGCAGATGGGCATGCTTGGGAGTTGTGGAGTCGGGACGGGGAGTTGCATCTCATGCGGGATGGTGCCACGGTGGAAGGTACGCGCGGGTGCTCGAGTGTAGCAGAGATGGCACGGTTGGCTGTGTCCCCCATATCACGGGCGAACAAGCCGTGCGTACTTGTGGTTGGTTTGGGGCTGGGAATTGTGGCATCCGCCGCAGTGGATGCCCTACCGAGGGGCAAGGCGCACTTTATCATAGCGGAACCGGTACGAGAGCTGCCTGAGTGGGTTCGTAGGCACTCTCCCTACGCAAAAGTGTTGGACGATGCACGGGTATCCATTGAGTCGGAACAAGCTGCGGACCTATGCCGCAAACGCACCGGCTCTCTGCACGCCATTATGCTGCGCTGGACTCATGCGCCCTGCCCCCTGAATGTGGAGGATGCAGCCGCTTATTTTCATGCCCTCAAGGGAGGGAGTTTGCTGGCTATCTTACTGGCGCGATCTGATAAACGTTTGGAAAGCATGCTGAAACGTGCCGGATTTGAAATATCGACAAGTTCTTTACCCATTTCCGCAAGGGGGAAACCATCGAATGTGCATACCCTCGTACTGGCTAGACGCGGGCGTTTTATTCCATTTGCTGAACGATAACACAATATGATATTTTTACCGCTCGGAAGACACCGAACACCGGAGGATGAGGACTGGCACCGACAACAGCAAAGTCAGGGCTTGGGACACATGTTGGGTATCTGTGGACTGATCTTCTTGGCCCTTGAAGCATTTTTGGGTACCATGCTGGTACTACCGGCTTGGCTTGAGTTGCAAAGCCTCCGGCAGCAACGCGAAGCGGTTATTTTGAAGCTCGATAAGGCACGAGACGAGGAGGAAGAAGCACACGACCGTTTTATATGGATGATGGACCCGGAGTATTTTGAGCAAGTTGCCCGCGACCGTGCCAACCAAGCCAAAGATGGTGAAATAGTTGTCCGGCGTCCGTCCGCTACAAACCGCCCCCCGACACCCGCAGCGAGGTCGGGTAACGAACACGGGGTTGCGCGCTAGTGTTTTCCGTAGCGTCTGTGGCGACCGGCGAAGTCTGCCAAGGCTTGCGTAAAGTCTCCTTCGGCAAAGTCCGGCCAAAAAACGGGGGTCACCCAAATTTCTGCATAACTCATTTGCCAGAGCAGAAAGTTTGAGAGTCGCATCTCCCCAGAGGTCCGAATGAGTAGGTCGGGATCTGGCATCCCTGCAGTATACAAACGACTCGCCAAAAGCTCCGGCGTGATGTCTGCCGGTGTAATTTCACCCGCCGCAAGCTGTTCGGCAATTCGCCGCGCCGCCGTGCATATCTCCTGTCGCGAGCCATAGGAAAGTGCCAGCGTGAGGTTGAGTGTCTTGTGGACAGATGATTCCTCTACACACTCAGTCAATAAACGAAAACACTTGGACGGCAGCATCTCCAATTCTCCGATCGCGCGCAAGCGGACATCCTTCTCGATCATCATTGCTCGATGCTTTTCGAGAAAGCGGTAGAGCATCTCCATGAGCCCCCTCACCTCCGGTGCAGACCTCCCCCAGTTTTCCGTCGAAAAAGCGTAGAGGGTAAGCCACGGAATGTGATGGTCTATACACATTTGCACCACGCGCTGCACCGTTTCACAACCCTTTTCGTGCCCGCGAATGCGGGGTAAACCATGCTGCCGTGCCCAGCGACCGTTGCCGTCCATGATGATGGCAACATGCCGGGGTACTTGCGCAGGAGATACGGGCATGGAGCGGATGTCTCAGTTGAGGTCAAATTCACCGAATTCGCGGAGGATTTCCTCCACGCGTGCGACATCTTCCGGCGAATCTACGCCAGCCGTTGTTTTCCGACCGCAGTAATCCGTATCCACCACACGCACGCGTAACCCATTGTACAGGAAACGCATTTGCTCGAGTCCCTCGATGTATGAAAGCTCGTAGGGAGACTCCGGCATGGTGCATACGGCTTGCAGTGCCTGCGTGGTATACGCGTAGAGTCCCACGTGACGTCGTACCGGGCTCCGCGGCATTTGCTCACGGGCTTTTTCCGGCCTGCGTACAGCGGGAATAATGTTTTTAGAGAATGCCAATGCGTAACCGGCACGATCCACCAATACGGTTGTACCGCTGTAAGGTGTGCTCTTCTTGGTTTCCGCCAAACGTTCGTATTCTTCCCAACTTAGACGTATACACGGAGTATATACATCTGCTCTTTCGTCGCGGCAGACATCGATAAGCTGCTGAATGACCCACGGCGGACACAGAGGATTGTCTCCTTGCAAGTTTACCACAAATTCCGGCTTTTGCTCATATCGCTCCACCACTTCCCGGCACCTCTCCGTACCACTCCTACAGGTGTCCGACGTCATCACCGCCGGTACATCGCGGGCTTGACAGAAAGAAAGGATGCGGTCATCATCCGTCGCTACGACGTACTCACTTTCGGGGTTACGACGGCACACCGACGCCGCAATATCTGCCACACGTCTTATCATCTCCACTCCGGCGATTTTTACCAAAGGCTTACCCGGCAGTCGCACGGATGCATAACGCGCTGGTATGACGAGTAGAATTCGAGCTGTCATAAAAGGATCACGGTTTCCGTTGCCGCCCACCTCATTCTATCCCATTCCCACGCAGCGTCAAGTGCATTTTCTCCTATCAACCATATCCATCACCACTCCTGTCCCAATAAAATTCTCAAAAAAAGTTACGATGCTAGTCCCCATGCGGGTTACAGACGCTCTGCGTACCAAGGGGCTTCAACCATGGATTTGTTCCCCACGCGTCTTTTCCGTTTTGCTTTCCCTCAAATCATTCGCGCAACCTTGTTGCGCCTAACTCTTTCACTTCGTACCTCGTACTTGATCTCCCCCGTGTCTTCCTGCCCCAAAGTCACCGCCCGCCACTAAGCCTTTGATCTATTTGGGACAGATATGGGTTGGTCTGCGGTTTAGACTTGCCTTGTGCGGGATGTATGGTAAGATGGGGGAGTATGCACGGGTGGGAAATATTAACGTGGATTTTTGAGGTTATTGTATTGTGGGTTGTTTTCTATCAAGCTTACCGCTTTTTCTATCGGGAAAGAGCGGCGATGATTTTTGGTGGTCTGGTCATTTCGATCCTGCTTGTTTTTCTCTTTGTTAGAGTCATCAGAGCGCGTGAGCTGGAGTGGATCGGCACGGCATTGGTCCCGATCAGTACCATACTGGCGGTTTTATTCCAAAATGAGCTGCGCACGGCTCTCACTCGTATAGGTCGCGGAACCTTCCGCCGTCTCATGAATCGCAATGTCGAAGAATCAACGGTCTTTAATGCAATATGCGATGCTGTGACCTATTTGGTGAGTCGCCGTTACGGGGCCCTGATCGTCCTTTGTCGAGAAAACAAACTCTCTGAAAATGTCCTCCTCAACAAGGGGGTTCGTCTCAATGCAACTATTTCTGCCGAGCTCCTCGAATCTATTTTTTACAAGGGATCCACCCTCCATGACGGCGCAGTTATTATTGACAATGAACACATTGTAGCAGCTGCCGTCATCTTACCCGTCACGAAACGAGAAATCGTCGACAGAAGCCTCGGGCTGCGGCATCGTGCCGCCATAGGTATTACGGAGAAATCCGATGCCGTGGTGATTATCGTCTCCGAGGAAACGGGTGCAATCTCGCTGGCAGTAGGGGGAGAACAAAGTGGTTCCGCAGCATCCCTGCAGCGCAACCTAAGTGTCGATGCTCTCAATCATCGCTTGAAAGAACTATTCCGTGACCATGACCGAAACGAAGTCCATCCTGAATCTTCTGCAAACGCAATGGAAGAAAGTGAAGAAGCTGCTGACGCATAATTGGAAGCCCAAGTACCTCTGCCTGTTTGTGGCATCTGTTGTATGGGGAGCTGTTTTTTTTACGATAGAACGAGATAATCCATCCATGAGTAACTGGGGATCACTGGAGGAAACCCCGAAGAACCCCACGATCGATGTGCGTGAACAAATTCCGAATACTCAGCCCCCTCCCCCCCCCCACACTGAGACCAAGCCGGTAAGGAGTGGGACTAAATAACATGGGCGTCTTTTGATCACTGAAACCAATACGAAAGTTGGCAAATTATACGAGAGTTTGGAACCTGCGCCGCTCTTCCCTCTCCCTGCCCCCGGGAGGCATTATTATGGGCATCCTGAATGTCACCCCGGATTCGTTTTCCGACGGCGGTACTCATGCCTCGCCGCAGCAAGCCCTCGCCCACGCCGAATTGCTGCTCGCTCAAGGTGCTGCTATCATTGATGTGGGGGGTGAGTCCACCCGCCCGGGTGCCCACGAAGTCTCCGTGCAGGAAGAGTTGCGCCGCGTCCTTCCCGTCCTTCATCTGCTCCGCTGTGAGTTGCCCGATACACCCCTCTCCATCGACACCCGCCATCCGCCGGTTGCTCATGCCGCACTGGATGCCGGTGTCGACATCGTCAACGACATCTGTGGTCTCCGCGATGCGTCCATGCGCAAACTCTGTGCGGAGTACGCCTGCGGCGTCGTCATCATGCACATGCAGGGTGAACCTTCCACCATGCAGCAGAACCCGGTCTACCGCGATGTCTTGTCCGATGTCCGGGATTTCCTTATCCGGCAGGTGCAGCTTGCCTGTGTCGCCGGGGTGGATATCAACCGCATCTGTCTAGACCCCGGCATTGGTTTCGGTAAAACAACCCAACAAAACCTGCATCTCATCGACGGTCTGGAATCCCTTCGCTTCCGTGACCTCCCCATCCTTATCGGTCTTTCCCGCAAACGTTTCCTGAAAGATGTCCTGCCCGGGGATAGCCAAGCCACCGTACAGATGAGTCTACGCGCCGCAACGCACGGAGCGCAGGTACACCGCGTACATGATGTCGCTCCTCTCCTTTCCGCCCTCCGCCAATCCTTCCCTCAACCGCTAGACTCAGATGCATAGCATTGAGCGATAGCCCTTGCGCAGGAGACAAGGGGCACGAAGTGAGTATTTGTCTGCACGCGTACCCGTCCCAAGAAAGACAGACTCAATTTCTAGGGTACTGCCACCCACACCGGTGAATCCTCGTTAAAGGGTGGTGCGACTAAATCATCTGGATTATTACTGAAGAGACAATTCTTGATCTCTCCTTTTTTGTTCTTCGCGTGCGACATGAGCTCGAAAAGCTTTTTGCGGTCAGGAATTTCGAGATTCGTGCGGAAAAGGTCGAACTTTTGTCCGGGCTTCACTTTTTTGCCATCAGTGAGGTCTTCGATGAATAGCATAAGACCGAATCCTCCACCCGGTATCTCACAGATGACTATCTGAATGGGGTATTCCTGACCCTCCTTTACTTCAAATACCTTCCCACCTGTGAGTCCCAGCTGAGTATTCCATACTTTGAGCTCATGCACAAAAGTAATATTCTCGTACTCCTCAAACCCCTTCAACTTGCCGCTCTTTACATTTTTCCAGTATCTTTCCCGGTCGCCTAACCCTCCTACCCACCATGCTCGAAGGTCATTCTCATCATACAGAGATGGTATACGGTACCCCGCTTCAAGCACGACCTTGTTGTTAAACCGCACCCCGATGTAGTCATCCCCTGTCCCCACAAAGCGGAACTTCCCTGTCTTCGGAGCCCTCACTCGCCCGCGATATACCACAAGCCATCCGCCGGGCTTACATACATCATCACATTGGTATGCTATAGGTCCGTAAAAATCCTTCGACCATGGCACATAAAAACTCGAGGCGTAAAGCTTCTGGGGAGACCTGTAAAACGCAGAGAGTGCTGCTTCATTCCACCCTTTGAAAAACTTTTGTGCTTCCCTCCCATACGCCTGTTGATCTACTACGAGCTTCCTTATCGTCCTGCCGTCAGGTCCCTTCTTCGGATTCTGATCTTCATCCAACACATCCTGCTCCTTGGCTACTCCGGACCGCACCCCATTGCGCGTAAGTTTAAGGTCATAGAAGGTTCCCTCTAACGACGACCCACCCGCCGTGCTGCTCCCAAACCCTCCCCCCGTCTCCCCTAATCCTTCCCCCAAATCCATATCCATCGAGATGTCCATCTGATCAAAGCTGATATCTCCGGTCGTATCGACACTCACGGGAGACGCCACCGCCCCTACCGCATTCTGCGCAACAATGACACTTGGCGTCACTGTCGGATTCGTATTCACGGAGCGGGAGGTAAGTTCCTTCGCGACCGGTGTGTTCGTCGGCGGTCCATCCTCCGATGGCGGCACGTACGAAATAAACTCGGTCGGCACCTCTCCCTGAATGATCATCACCGTGAAGTAGAGGATACCGCCGAAGAGTAGTATCAAACCACTGCACACGCCGAACGAAATCAGCTTGTTCAATAACGCATCCCGTTTAAGTTTGCGCAACGCATCATCGCTCATCTGGATATGAAGTGACATGGCGTAATAGTAATTGAGTTCGTCGTTCGCATCCCTTCTTCTTCTCTCGTACCCGCCGATCGGGAAGCTACCTCGCAGCACCGACGGTTAGGGTACCGCCACCCACACCGGTGAATCCTCGTTAAAGGGCGGCGCATTCAACTGCTCCGGTTTGGTGATCTTGAAGAGGCAATTTACGGTCTTCCCCGCCTTGCCTTTCGCATTGTGTATGAGATCAAACAATTTCTGCCGGTCAGGAATCTCGAGATTGGTGCGGAAAAGGTCGAACTTCCCGCCAGCTTTCACCTTCTTGCCATCGGTCAGGTCCTCGATGAAGAGGACAAATCCAAATCCACCACCGGGTATCTCACTCAAAACTATTTGAATGGGATATTCCTGTCCTTCTTTCACACTGAATACCTTCCCCGCTGTCAGCCCCCCCAAGTCTTCGTTCCACTCCTTAAGCTCCGGAATGAACGGTATCAGTTCGTATCCTTCAAATCCTTCCAATTCACCCTTCTTGACCGCATCCCAGTGTTTATCCTTTTGACCGCTGGTCTTCGTAATCCAATAACCGCCGGGCTTGCGCGCTCCCGGGTCTTCACTGTAAAGGGATGGTATGCGGTACCCAGCATCAAGTACAACATCCCCACCAAATTTCACCCCCAAGTAATCATCCCCCGTTCCCACAAAGCGGAATTTACCCGTTTTCGGTGCCCGCACCCGCCCGCGATAAATCACCACCCACGCGCTCGGCTGGCAAACGTCGTCACATTGAAAAGCTATGGGTGCGTACCTGTCTTGCACCATCGGCACATAAAAGCTGGATGCATAAAGCTTCTGGGGGGACTTATAATACCCGGAGAGTGCCGCCTCATTCCAGCCCTTGAGAAAAAACTTCTGCAGCTCACGCATAAAGTCGCCTTCACTCTTGAACTTATATACTCGCTTGTCCTTCCCGTTCTCATCCTTCTCCGACCCAGACACCACCCGGGTAATCTTAGACGGCACTCCATTGCGCGTGAGTTTCAGGTCGTAAAAGGTTCCTTCGAGGGACGACCCACCTGCCGTACTGCTCCCCAATCCGCCGCCTGTCTCCCCCAACCCATCCCCCAAATCCATATCCATCGAGATGTCCATCTGGTCAAAGCTGATGTCTCCGGTCGTATCGACACTCACGGGAGATGCCACCGCCCCTACCGCATTCTGCGCAACGATGACACTCGGCGTCACTGTCGGGTTCGTATTCACGGAGCGGGAAGTAAGTTCCTTCGCGACCGGTGTATTCGTCGGCGGTCCATCTTCCGATGGCGGCACGTACGAAATAAACTCAGTCGGCACCTCCCCCTGAATGATCATCACCGTGAAATAAAGGATACCACCGAAAAGTAGTATCAAGCCGCTGCACACGCCGAACGAAATCAGCTTGTTCAATAACGCATCTCGTTTAAGTTTGCGCAGCGCATCATCGCTCATCTGAATATGAAGTGACATAGCAAAATACGTCTTGTCGCGTTTACTATGCTAGGATACCCCACCCAGCCCCCATAGGACAAGCAAAAAAACGGTGTTTGTGCGTTACATCCATGCAACACGACATCATCAATGTCTGTGCGGTCAAGGTGTACAAGCGTCCTGAGAAGACTAAACGCCTAGAGCCACACCTAGCCTAGGGAAATTCCTGCAAATCGCCACTACACCAATTCCCATTCCCATGCGAGTTACAGACACTCTGCGTACTGAGGGGGCTTCAACCTTCACGGGTGCATTGATTTATCCCCCACGTCTGCTTCCCGCTTTGCCCTCTCCAAGACATCCCGCGCACCCTTGTTGCGCCTAACTCCTTCACTTCGTACTTCGTGCTTAATCCCTTCCCCGTTTCCCTGCGACAAAGTCTCTGCTCTGCACTAAGTGTCTATTTTTATTGGGACAGATGTGGGGTCAGATGTACCGTACCCACGCTTAAAACACTTGACATTCCACATAAACTCGTGGTACAAGGAGGGCGCGTCTCCCATACCATAAAAGCACGGTAGTGCAACGCAGGACGGGGGACGGGCACAGAAGCAAGCTGACAGATGGATGTTAATATCTACATAAGCTACCATGACAAGTACCGGCTGATAGAATCGAGCATCCTGAAACCTATCCAGACGGGGTGTGCTGTGGCAGAGGAGCTGTTTGAGGGTATGCAGCGGGACGATGTAGGGGAAAATATATCCGCGAAAAATAGGATGTACTGTGAGCTGTGTACCCAATACTGGGTGTGGAAAAATTTTGAAAAGACGGGGAATCCGGATTATGTAGGATTCATGCACTACCGGCGGCATTTCATGTTCGATGATTGGGCGGGTGACCCGCGAGCAATCTGGTTGCCCGGTGGGTCGATCTACTATGTACCTCGCATCACGCCGAGTTATTTGAAGCACATGAGCGACGAGCTCATCCTTCAGTGTCTGCAAGGTCAGGACTGCGTCGTCCTCAAACCCTATGATATGCGGCACCTGAAGAAAGCTAGTGTCCGGGAGCAATATGCGCGTCTCCCAAGTCAGCGTGGCGAGTGGTTTGATCTGCTGCTGGACACAGCACGGCGTCTCTATCCGGATTACACAGCTGCGGTGGAACAATTGGGAAAGGGTAGTGTGCAATACCTGTGCAACATGTTTGTCATGCGGCGTGAATTATTTTTGGAGTACAGCGAGTTTTGCTTCCGCGTGCTGAGCGAAGTTGAACGGCAGATTGACATCTCCTGCCTACAAACGGAAGCCATGCGTTTCCCCGGCTTCTTGGGTGAATTTTGCCTGACTCTCTTTATCTTTCGAGCTCGCGAAAAGGGAAATCTTAAAATACGGGAACTCAATGGGAGTTTCCTGCTCTCGGACGAAGAAATAATAAATCCCCGTTGCAAGTTCCTCCTCTATTACATCGCGAGCAAACTGACTTTCGGCAAGTGGCGGCGGTGTCTCAAGGCGCGCCGCAAAACCCTTTACTACTACCTCATGACCGAAAAGTCCTTCGGCAAAAGCTGATACAGCCTTTCACGGACCGGGTGCGGGATGCAACAGCAGTAGGCGAACGGGATTATAGAGCAAAGCGTACAGTTCTCCGGCAATATGGTTTGCGGTCTCCACGCTCACCGCACTTTCCGCTGCGGCGTAAAAGGTATAGGGCAGCAACAAATGCGGTGTGGACGCTTTGCCAGCGCGTATACCCGTTTTCGGAGTGTTCCCCCGCAGCACAAGGGCGAAAGCGGGTCGTCTTTCTCCGCAGAGCTTTTCCGCCACTTGAGCGCGGGTAGTGTGAGCATCACAGATCACGATATTGGGGTTGAAGCCGGGAGAGACAGGCAACTGCTTGGCACTCTCGCGAGCGATGCGGTAAATGCTCATCCCCGCCGCATCCGACAGCACGGTTGTTTGCTCCCCTCTCTGCTCAAACAACAGGATGTCAACCCTCTCCGGTGTCCATTCCTTGGCACTCAGGCAAGCTTTCACCATGGCGCGCACAATGTAGTCGAAGAGAGAATATCGTTTCTCGAGCAACTTTTCGCACTGCACCGCTATCGGAAAGCTGATGTCGGAGAGCGCACTCATGTCCACCTGCGCGTCGTACACGTAATAGCCGTCCTTCGGCTCTCGGGTGGGGTGAGCTGCGGGGTCTGCAAGGAGCGATGCTCCGTTTCCCGCTACCTCCAATGATTGCGCCACCCGGTTGCTCACATCTGCCGCCATGATGCGCCCGTGGGGTCCGCTCCCATGCAGTCCAACAGGACTTCTCCCCAAAGCGATGCAAAGCTTTCGGGCAAGCGGAGAAATTTGTACCATGTCGATATCCATTGCGGCAGGAAATGGCGGTTACGCTTCGTAGCGCAACTCGCCGTCAATATACGTTGCCAGCGTGTTGAAATCGCAGTCCAGCAGCACAAGATCCGCCGTATACCCCGGAGCAATTCTGCCCAGACCCTTGAGTCCCAGACTTTCTGCCTGATTGAGCGATGTCGCCTTCACCAACTCGCTGAGTGGTTTCCCCGTGATCTTCCAAACGTTCTTCAGTCCCATAGCATAGCGCAGAGTGGAACCCGCCAAGTTCCCGCTTTCCAAACGTGCCACTCCGTCCTTCACAATGATGGGTAGTCCCCCAAGTTGCCCCGGTCCATCCGGCATCCATGAACACGCCAGAGAATCCGTCACCATGATCATTTGTTCGATGCTCTTGTTGGTGAAGGTGAGATTCAGCATGTCGGCACATAGGTGGATGGTATCGCAGATAATCTCAATGCGTATATCACGATCGAGCATCCCGGAACCCACAAGCCCAATTTCACGGTGGTGCTGGGGACTCATCTGATTGCAAAAGTGGGTTAGCCGACGCAGTCCCGCCGCCTTGGCTTTCATGAAGTCGGTATGCGTGGCTGCCGAATGTCCCGCTGAGCAGGTGATTCCCTGCGCTGTCGCACGTGCGATAAAGTCTATTGCCCCGGGCATCTCCGGTGCCAATGTGATGTTGAGCACGGGGTAGATGTCATTGAGCATCCGCAACTCCTCGATGTCTGCCGGTCTCACAAACGCCGGATTTTGAGCACCGCATTGTTTGGGGTTGATGTAGGGTCCCTCGAGGTGTACGCCCGGTGTCTTTGCTCCGTTCGGTGCTTTCGCGTATTCTGCCACACAGCGGCATACCTCCGCCAAAGTATCTCTCCCCAGCGTCAATGTGGTGGGTAACCATGTCGTCACCCCTTCCTTCATCTTGCGGTCGGCAATAGTGCGTATGCTCTCGATTTTTGCGTCACATGTATCGCAGCCGCCAGCCCCGTGGGAGTGGATGTCAATGAACCCCGGCATCAGCATGTTCCCACCTGCGTCCCGCGTAATGTCAGCCTCAGCTGTTTCCCCCAGCTGCAACACGGCTTCGATGTGCTCCCCGTTCAGCAGCACGCTTCCCCCCGCAATGTCAATACCCGGTGAAATGATATGTGCGTTTGTAATGAGTGTTTTCATGGTGGTTCGGTGTAGTTGTCGCTCTCATCTTACTCTCCCCCTCTCTCTCTTTCAAGCCTTTTACAACCACCAAATGAAAATTTCAAATGGGATACGCAGAGCCGGGCAGCCGCACAACACAGCTACCCGCCCCTCAGCTTCGCACAACTCGTACCCCGTATTTCCCGCGTGTCCCACACCTGCCCCAATAAAATTTTCGAGAAACGCCGTGATATTAATCCTCATGCGGGTTACAGACGCTCTGCGTACCAAGGGGGCTTCAACCTCACGGGTGCTTTGATTCATTCCCCTCGCGTCGTTTCGGCTTTGCCTCCTTCCAACTCCCCTGCGCAACTCCGTTGCGCCTAACTCCTTCACTTCGTACTTCGTACCTTGTACTTGATCACTCTCGCGTTTTCCTGCCGCAAAGTCATCGCTCACCACTAGCTCCTAACTTATTTGGGACAGATGTGGTGTATCCGCTTCACAGCTTGTTCAGGAATCGAATATAGTTGTCAATGGCTTCCTGAACCGTTTTCGGTGGAGCCTCAGCCGCTTCGTGACCCGCGTCCGCATTCTTTGCCCGCTCGTCCGTCCTAGGCACGGCGAATGATACCTTACCGCCACTTTCTTGGGAAGAAGCATCTTTCTCCGCATCTCCCCCAGGTGTCGACTGCTCCTCCGCCAAGGCTTTATTGTCCTTCCGGAACTCCTCATCGGTCTCAGGGACCGCTTTTTCTATCTCCTCCTTGGGGTATTCGAACTCGGTGATGGAATGCGCATTCTCTATATACTCGGCAACCGCATCAATGGAACCCGCATGATAGGCCTTACCCTTTCGGACAATGCACGTGTTGGTAATGGTGGAGTACGCAAGAATTTCATAGCCGGGAAACTTCTCCCTGAGTGCTTTTTTTTCACGTCCGGAAAGCTCAGGCATGTAGGAAGAAACTCCCGACATTTGGGAATCGATAAAGTTCTTGATCTCGTCATCGTCCAAGCGTCCCTTAACAGAACGAAACTCTCCACGTGTACACTTCGATTCCGTGATATCCAAGACAGTTTCAATGGTGGCACTGTGCATTTTACTCCGTCCGTCTGGGGAAGGTCGGTACACGGTCTGTGCGCGTAGGAGCTTTCCCTGCCAACCGATGAAGCGTGTGAAAAGACGAAGCACATTGGCTGTATACCTCTGACTCTCACTCAAACACGGACAAATGATAGCCACCCAAGGCTCACGTTTTTCAAAGAGACATACACGACGCGAACATGGAATCTTCTCGGCTATCTGCCACGCCTTCCGTGTGGCGTCCTCTTTGCTGTCCGCGTTGATAAATATGAGCGGCACGTGTTCCGACCCGTAGGTGCAAACCACTGCGATAATGCGACACCCATTCCACCGCATCAAGTAGCAAGCCCCGTCTCGGTTGGAGTTTTTCTCCGCGCCAGGCATCAACTCAAAGAACTTTTGCAATGTCAGACAGGCATCCTTGTCGGTGCGCCCTTCCGCCCGCATTCCTCCCCAACCAACCACCCCCAGCAGGAGCAGCAACAATACAATGAGCCTTCGCACCACAGCCCTCCGTAACCAACCCGTCCTAGCGCAATCGACCGTGTTTCCCCGCAACCTCGCAGACATCACACGGCACACCTCACACGCCGTACGCGCGAGGGAGAGGCAAGCATCAGGACAGGGCAACAGCATGAATACGGTCTAACTTTTGTATGCTTTGATCAACTTTCGGATGTACCTTTGCATGCGGGGCAAAAGGGACTGAATACTCACGGCGAGAGCAAGTTGATTGCGAGCACGCACAAGATTGTGCCCCGGGTAATCACAGCGAAAGTACTTGTCCCCGTCTAGGTAATCCGTGAGAAAGCGCATACCGATCTCCACAGTGATCAACCACCCGGAAAACGCTAGCATATCTACCTCTGCCTTAGTCAAAAAATCGTGCGCTGCGTCCAAGTATCCCTCCGCGAGGGATTCAAAAAAGGGCATCTGCATCTGCACCTTCGTGAGGTCGGTCTCATCCTCCCTCGCCATACAGGTGGCTGTGCGCACCATGTCACCGAAGTCATAGAGCGAAAGCCCAGGCATTACCGTGTCCAAATCAATGACACAAACTGCGCTATCCGTTTCTTCATCCAGCATTACATTGTTAATTTTCGTGTCGTTGTGGGTGATGCGGGTGGGGAGTTCCCCGCGTTTCTGCATATCTACCAACTTCCCGAATTGCGGAGACCACGTGCGTATGAGCTCGAGCTCTGCGATACATTCCTGCGCGCGTTGCAACACATTTGCCGCCGCACTTTTCTCGAGTGCCTCGTACCGCTTGGGCGTGTTGTGAAAGTCGGGTATCGATTCGCGGATGTCCTCCGGGTTCATATCTGACACAAGTTCTTGGAAGGAACCGAAAGCATACCCAGCTTGGTATGCTTGACGGGTATTTTCCACCACATCGTAGGTGTGGGTGCCTTCTATGTTGTTGTAGCACCGCCACATCCCCCCCTCTTCCGGCAGATTAATGTAGTTGCGCCCGCCGCGGGCCGGGTACAGCGTGAGGGTCTGCCCGGCTGCATTCTTCCGCCGCCGAAGTACCTTCCACGATATGTGTCGCGTCACTTTCTCCACATTCTTCATCACCAATGCCGGGTCCTTGAACACATAGCTATTGATACGCTGCAGGATATAGCGGTCAACATGCCCGTCTTCTGTGCGGTAGCACGCACGATACGTCGTGTTAATGTGCCCGTTGTGCAATTCCTCACCGTACAGAAAATCCCCGCTGATGGCGAATTGATCCCCGATGCGCGCTATGCGCTCTGCCACTTCTCCTGCTTTCTGCTCGCTCATGGTTCCCCGTGTCCCCGATGCTTTCCATGTCCCTCACCTACCCCGACGTGCATCCCCCCCTTGTTGTACCTCCTTCTGCATCCTCTCACTCTCGTTGTTGTATACGAACGAAACAAGTCGGAATGCCTGCTCAATCTTGGGGTGGCGCACCACAATCGTCATGGTCGAATTGTACTTTTTAGGCGTAAACCTGCTGCTGTTCAACGGCAGAGGTGTCCCACCCTCCTCCTCCGCAGGTTTTTGCAACACGTACTGAATATCCTTCACCTCGGGGTTATTTTTCATCACAAATGTCCATACATTCGGTGCATTCGGACTCAAACAATTGTTCTCCGGTCTCCTGTACGGCGCAATTTTTCGATGATGTTCCATCGGAAAATTCCCAGTGAAAGTGTACAGCAAATCTAAAGCCGATGGCGAAAAGTTCACCACATACACCCCCCCCACCGGAAAATCCTCCTCTTTGAGAAAATAGCAAACCGGCTTTGCCTGCCCACCTGCCAGCATGACCACGCATATCGCCTTCTCCCCTCTCACTTCTTGGGGCACCTCTACGTCTAAAAAGGGTTTTTCCACCACCTTCTTCCCGCCTTTCTCATCCTTTTTCGGTTCATTTTTGTACAAAAGTATATGCCCACCCTTTGCCACTGCTCTCTCACTCGGTCCCCGTGCCGATATCCGCAAAGGTACGTACCCTTCCTTGTATTCTACATACAGCGGTACCGGCAACTTTTGATTCGTTGTAGTGCAAATGACAAAGCGTACGCCGGTAGTAGGGTATTCAATCCTTGGGGCTGCATCCTCGGTCGATTCCTCATCCGATGCTTGTCCTTGTGCGAATACCGGCATACTTGCTGCAACCATCAAGCTCAGTGTAACTACGTGCAAAATAATCTTCTTCATATCGGGCTGTTGCTGTCCGCCCGTATTTTACTCCCTCTTCCGCCGTTTAGCAAGGAAATTTGCCTCTCTCCCCCACCTGACCTGACAAAATGTTTGATTGGGCACATCCGTCCTATGAAAATTTCTGAAAAACGTTTCTTTGCTGCTTCTCATGCGGGTTTCAGACGCTCTGCGCATCATGGGGGTATCTCCTTCACGAATGCTTTGATTTATCCTCCACGCGTATTTGCTGCTTTGCCCCCTCCCAACTCTCCGGCACAATCTTGTTGCGCCTAACTCCTTCACTTCGTACCTCGTACTTGATCATCTCCGTGTTTCTCCGCGACAAAATCATCGCTCTACTCCGAGCATCTAATTTATTTGGGATAGGTGTGATGATTACGTGATTATTGGGGCGTCCGGGTACGGGATGTGGCTTCCAATGCCCCTTGCGCCGGTTTATGTCCTTGGGCAGCCGACTTTTGCCACCACAGCACCGCCTCTGTCGTATTCGGCTTCAACTCCAAACCGGCGACTCCGTTGTACAGCAAATTCCCGTAGATGTACTGCGCTACGGCATCACCCGCCTGTGCCGCCGTGCGAATTCGCTCCACGTGATGCTCGAGATTGCGCTGCTGCTCCTCGAGCGGTAGGGGAGATTCCCCCGGAGGCAAACCATTGTGCGGCACCGCTTCATGCCCCTCGCCCCTCAACCCCCGCACCGCCCGAAATACTCCGGGCAACACGCAAACCAAACATAACGCACACATCAACAAGTAATGCCATGCCGTCACATGCGATACTCGCCGCAGGAGAAAGGGGCGTATCCTCCTGTTCACACGTCTATCCGATGAGCGATGTACCCGACGTTCGCTGCGCCGAACCGCATTGCGCATTGACATACGGGCGTGGTGTCGTGGCATGTGTTCCATCTCCGGCAGATGGTCATAGCGTCTGTGCAACTCCAGCCATTCATCGTATTCTGCCCTACGTGCGGGGTCGCCGAGCGTGTGCCAAGCTTCCGTGATCAGTCGGAAGTGCTCAGCAGAGGCTGTGTCTCCCCCCGTGCGATCCGGATGCAACCGCATTGCCATGCGACGATATGCGGTCTTGATGGCCTGCCGGTCTGCCCGGTGGCTCACGCCGAGCTGCTCGTACAAATCATCGCGCATGTCCGGGTCGGGTGGAAGTATCGTGAAACATACGGCGAGCGAAGTCAATGAGTCGTACTCGCGGACACCAACCCAAGGCACGCAACCTGTCGGCACATACTCGTTGGTGGAGTCGTCCGTGGGAACCCCGCGCGGCGGGGAGTCCTGCCCGCGTTGCCGCACGGGGCGGCAGTATTTTATCCATTTGCCGATAAAACTCTGCCGACAGTAATGTCTCCGCGCAAACATTGTACACCCACCCGCCTTCGCCGCACTCCGCCAGCAGCAAAAGTGCCCGCGCGGCATCCTCTACGTGCACATAATTCATCCACCGAAATTCGGCTCCCGGCAGGCTCTCTCTGCCCTCTATGTAACGTCGCGCCACCTCGCAGCGTCCCGGTCCGAACAGTGCAGCCAAACGTGCCACCACCCCGCCGACTTCCCTCACCGCCTGCTCGGCGCGGAGCATGATGCGCATTTTTTCCCGACGTGCAGGGCACGGTCTCGCC
The DNA here is from genome assembly GCA_964459715.1 of uncultured Akkermansia sp. Taxonomy (GTDB): domain Bacteria; phylum Verrucomicrobiota; class Verrucomicrobiia; order Verrucomicrobiales; family Akkermansiaceae; genus Akkermansia. The sequence goes on along the minus strand of CAYWNS010000013.1, from coordinate 15,160 downwards.
TCTGTCACCTCTGCACCTGCCACCTCCTCATACACCGAACAAGTGGAGCAAAAAACGAGCTTGCCATCCCCAAGCATACAAGCTAGTGTCTGTGCCACCTCCTCGTAACAATGCCGGTAAGCGGCAGCATTTCCCCCACAGGAGGACGTACAGCAAAAAATCACGTCAGGACGCAACATCTGCATAGCAACGCGCTGCGTATCCGGACTCTGCATTGCTCCCCGTACATCCGCCGGACGGCGTTCATCGATGCTGAGTACACGCATGCCCGCCGCCCGACAGCACCGCAACATCTCCCCACCCAAAAAGCCTGCCCCCACAACCCACGCATGATGGCAGCTCGCATTCATCCCTTTGTGCCAAATCATCGGCATTCACGTGCACACCAAGCCTCAACCCACGCCAAATCGTCCGGAAAGGTGATCTTTGGATTATTTCCCACGTGTACCAAATACGGTCGTACCCCCAACAGCCGGACGGCTGATACTTCATCAGTGAGGTCCGCATCCCCTGCTGCTGCGTATGCCTGCCGCAGCAGTCCAACACGGAAAATCTGTGGGGTCTCCATTCCCCACATTCCCTCTCGGTCTATAACTTCAGGCGTGCATCGTCGGTCGGAATCGGCGCGCTTCAGAGTATCCGTCACCGGGTGCGCGCAGGCAGCTGCCCCATACCGTTGAGCAATAGACAGGCACTCGCGTATGCCTGCGGGCGTCACGAGAGGTCGCGCCCCATCGTGCACTGCTACCCAAGTTTCGTCTCCCTCCACTAGGCTAAGTCCGGAGCAAACCGAATCGCGCCGCCGGACTCCGCCCTCGGCTCGCATCACGGAGACCTGCCCTGCGTACTCCCACGGTCGCAGTGCATCCCACCGCTCCGATGGGCAGACAACGATGATGCTTGCTGCACCCGCCTCCGCAAACGCACGAACACTGTGGCAAAGCACGGGCACCCCCCCCAGAGGAGCCGCCAACTTGTCAAAGCCGACACGCCGCGAAGCCCCAGCTGCCACTATGACGGCACAGAACATCGGAGCATATCCCCCTCAGCTGAGTTTCTTAGAGACTAACGAGGAAAGGAGTTTGCCGGAAGCACGCCCCTGCGTCCGCGCCTGCATCTCCTTCATCACCCGCCCCATATCTTTTTTGCCGGATGCGCCCAGCTCGGCTACCACCGCTTCCAAGATCGGCACAATCTGTTCCTCTGTCATTTCTGCGGGTAAAAATGCTGCCAACACCCCACATTCCGCTTTCTCCTTGGCAGCCAACTCACTGCGCCCCGCCTGTTCGTACATGCGGATGGAATCCTCCCTCTGCTTGATCTGCTTGCGTACTACGTTGAGTGCCTCATTTTCCGGTAACTCCTCGTGCACATTTCCCTTGACCACCTGAGCATTCTGAAGTGCCGTCTTGAGCCCCCTCAGTGCCCCCAACGCCACCGTATCCCTACCCAGCATCGCCGCCTTCATCTTCTCGGTTATCTGTGTGTATATCGTACTCATAGTTGCTTTACTTTAACCGCCTTTTACCCGACTGTCAAGCACAAGTCTCATCCCTTCGTGCATCATCAACCTGTCCCAATACAATTCTCGGGAAGTGCCGCCATGCTGATCCCCATGCGGGTTACAGATGCTCCGCATACTAGGAGGACCCCAACCTCACGGGTGCATGGATTTACTCCCCTCGCATCGTTGCGGCTTTGCCTCCTCCCAACTCCCCTGCGCAACTCCGTTGCGCCTAACTTAAATACTTCGTACTTCGTACCTCGTACTTGACACCCACCCTGCCGCCTACGCTCGTTCTCTCTCCCCTTTCCCCGCCCGGCACCTCTTTCTTCCCCCATCTTTCACATTGCCATAATAATCAGGCAAGTCAGTACCGCGAGCGCGATAAACACCCACAACACCACTATCCCCTTCCCCTCTGCCGGAGCTCCTGTACCTTGGATATGAGAGTACTTGCCGCGAATGCGCCCCTTCTTCATAAACCCATCATAATTCTTCTGGAGCAACGTGGCCTCCACTTGCCGCATCATGTCCAGCAGCACTCCCACCAAAATGAGCAGAGACGTACCGCCGAAGAACTGCGTGACCACGTGCGGCAGTGCCCCGAAGACAGAGAGCAAACTCGGCAGAAAGTAGATGAGTGTGAGGAAAAGTGACCCGGCGAAGGTCAGTCGCGTCATTGTCTGATCCAAAAACGCAGCTGTAGCGGGTCCCGGTCGTATCCCGGGGATATAACTGCCGGACCGTTTGAGATTCTCCGATATCTGCTGGGGCTGGAACATGGTAGCCACCCAGAAGAACGAGAAGAAGAAGATCATGAACGAGGAGATCAGGTAATACCAGATATCACTCGGAGAAAGAATGTTTGAAACAATCGATGCCCAGAACGAATCACCGGAGAACAGCTGGGTGACAAGCATGCCCGGCAACGCCAAGATAGCTGTGGCAAAAATCACCGGCATCACGCCCGAGTAGTTGAGCTTCAACGGTAGGTAGGTCGTGCCGCCCTGTGTCATCTTTCCGCGCCCCACCACGCGCTTCGCCTGTTGCACCGGAATGCGCCTCTGCGCTTGGCTGACCGTAACAACCAGTGCCACCACCACTATCATGAACAAGATCAGTGCCACCAGCGTCAGCGAACCCAGCGGATTGATTTCGCCATCCTTCATGACAAATGTTTTCCACGCCATGGAGAAGGCACCCGGAAGAGCGGAAATGATGTTCACCGAGATGATGAGCGATATACCGTTGCCCACGCCCCTCTCGGTAATCTGATCCCCAATCCACATGAGAAACATTGTTCCCGTCACGATGATGAAAATGGTCGAGAGCGTAAATATCCATCCCGGATGCATGACGAGGTTCCCTACATCCAACCCTATGGACGAGGGATTTTCCAGCGTACGCGTCAGCAAAAACCCCTGCACAACGGCTATGATAATTGCCAAAATGCGCGTATACCGCGTCATCTTCTGCCTTCCACCCTCTTCCTCCAGCATCTTTTTCCATGAGGGAAGCACAGCTCCCATCAGCTGCGTCATAATCGAAGCGGAGATGTACGGCATGATTCCCAAGGCAAATATCCCGCATTGCTGCAACCCACCACCCGAAAAAATCGTGAGGATAGCCCCCAACGCTGCCAAAGGTCCCCCTTCCTCTGCCGCTTGTTCCTGCAAATAAGTTGTCAGGGCATGGACATCCACCCCCGGCAACGGAAGGTGCACGCCCAATCGCACGACGACAATGAGGGCTAGGGTAAAGAGAATGCGGCTCCGGAGCTCCGGAACCTTCATGGTGTTGGCAAAGGCTGCTATCATAGAGGATGGCGAATAGATGAAATATGTTGAGTGGGGCGTCCTTCCCCAAGTTTACCCGCTACGAGCCCACGCACACGCGCATCCCTGCGGTACCCGCTGTCCCCGGCAAATTTCCTCTGCCGAGTGCACGGCGTTGTGCGTGTCCGTTCAATCAACTCTCTGCGCTCCGGCTGAGCACCGTAAGTGTACCTCCCGCAGCAGCCACCTTCTGAGCGGCAGCCGCGCTCGCCCTGTCCACGCTTACATTCAGTGCCTTGCTCAACTCCCCGTTACCGAGGAGCTTCACTGCGTCGCAGCTTCCTTTCACAAGCCCGGCAGCTCGCAGCTCAACCTCAGTAACACTTGCACCGGCATCGAAAACCTTCTCGAGCTGGGAGAGGTTCACGACGGCAACGTTGGAGCGAAAGCGCGCATTGTTGAATCCCTTTTTGGGGAGGCGACGGTGCAGCGGCATCTGCCCACCTTCAAACCCCGGACGGACAGAGCCCCCGGAACGCGACTTCTGCCCCTTATTTCCCTTACCGCAGGTCTTACCGAGTCCCGAGCTTTCTCCGTTGCCAATACGCTTTTTGCGGTGCCTAGAGCCCGGAGTTGGTTTGTGTGTATGAAGTGTCAACATGATTGTACTGAACAAATGAATTACACAGATTCCTTTTCCTTCTTCTTCTTGCCGCGTGCCGAAAGTACTTGGTCTGCCGTGCGCATGATGAGCATTGCCTGCATCGTGGCTTTCACCACATTCGCCGCGTTGGATGAACCCAAGGATTTAGCGATGACGTTGCTCACACCGGCCGCTTCCAGCACGGCTCGCACTTTCTCTCCTGCCACCAACCCGGTACCCGGTGCCGCAGGCTTAAGCACTATCTTCGCCCCCCCAAATTCACTGTACACCTCGTGCGGCAATGTCTCATTAACAACTACCACATCTTTCATCGCGCGCTTGGCTGCGTCTGTCCCCTTGCGTATCGCATCCGACACCTCGTTGGCTTTCCCGAAGCCGTACCCTACTCTCCCATTGCGATCACCCACGACAACGAGAGCAGAGAATGAGAATCGTCGCCCACCTTTCACGACTTTCGCGCATCGGTTAACGTAGACAACTTTCTCGACAAGCTGCGGTCCCTCTTCTGCGGGCGCGTCGGAGTTGCGGCGCGAAGACGCTCCGTCACGCCTCCCCGAACGCTGCGCATTGCGTGGAGCTGTGCCGCCATCCCTCCGATTGCGAACCCCACGGGGCTGCCGAGATGCCGGTGCGGCTGCCGTAGGTGCCTCCGTAGCGGGAGTCTCAGCGGGTGTTGCTGCCGCATTTTCCTGTATTTGATCCGTACTCATTGATTCACAACGGTTAGAATTGAAGACCGGTCTGCCGCGCCGCATCGGCGAGTGATTTCACTTTGCTGTGGTAAAGGAAGCCGCCGCGATCGAAGACAACGACATTGATACCTACTGCCATTGCCTTTTTAGCAATTTCCTCCCCAACCTTGGCCGCCGTCTCTGTATTGGCTCGCGTAAGCCCCAGTTTCTTGCTACAGGCGGCTGCGAGGGTATGCCCCTTCGTATCATCGATCACTTGCGCGTACACATGCTGATTGGAAAAAAAGACAGCAAGTCGCGGACGCTCCGGCGTTCCCTCTATCTTTTTGCGTATGCGCGCGCGAACCCGACGGCGAACGGCTTTTCGATTAATCGTACTCATATTTTCTGAAAAATTAGTAGGTGCTTGGTTTTATTTGCCGACGCTCTTGCCTTCCTTGCGACGAATGTGCTCGCCTACATAGTGCACTCCTTTGCCCTTGTACGGCTCCGGCGGATAATATCCTCGTACCTCAGCGGCAAATTGTCCGACAACTTGTTTATCTATCCCTTCCACCTTTATCTTCGTGTTCTCCGTCACAGTAACATGAATCCCGACGGGGATGGGATGCAAAATGGGGTGCGATTTGCCAAGTGCTAGGTCGAGCTGTTGCCCCTTGACTGCTGCCCTGAAGCCCACTCCCACAATCTCGAGCTCCTTGGAAAATCCCTTGGACACCCCCTCCACCATGTTGGAAAGCAGTGAGCGATTTGTGCCGTGCAACGCACGCATCCGCCGCGTATCATCCGCTCGCTTCACACTGATCTCCGCCCCCTCTATAGCTATGCTGATACCCTCGGGAAGTACCCGTTTCAACTCGCCCTTGCTACCCTTCACCGTTACCTGCCCGCCCTCTTCCGTGACTGTGACTCCGGCAGGTATTGCTATTGCTTTCTTACCGACTCGTGACATATCTTAAGCAGGTTTCGTGTTACCAAACGAGGGCTATGAGCTCGCCGCCGATGCTCAGCTTTCGTGCCTTAGCCCCGGTCATGAGTCCCTGTGATGTCGAAACTATCGATATCCCCAACCCGTTCATGACGGTAGGTATCTGCTCCGATGTAACATAATGGCGACGTCCCGGGCGAGAGCATCGCTTTACATCGGTGACAAGTGACTTCCCACCGGGCGTGAACTTACTCTTCACTGTGATGACTTTGTCCTTCCCCTCTCCGGTCACTTCGTAGGACCAAATGTATCCCTCCTCTTGAAGGATGCGTGCAATCTCGGTCTTTATCTTCGAGTGAGGTGCCGAAAATGTTTCATTATGAGCCGCTCCGGCATTCTTGACTCGCGTGAGAAAATCCGCTATCGGGTCTGTTAGTACAGCCATGGTTTTCTGAAAGGTTAGGCGTTTGCTTCAACTTTCTTGCTCGGCTTGCGGAAGGGTACCCCCAGCTCTGTCAGCAGGTCGCGCCCTTCGGCATCTGTCCGAGCACTCGTCACAAATATAATGTCGAAACCTATGTTTCGCTTGATCTGATCCAGCTCGATTTCCGGGAAAATGGACTGGTCCGGTATCCCGACCGCGTAATTCCCGCGCCCGTCAAACGATCTAGCGGATAAGCCGCGAAAGTCGCGTATATTCGGTGCGGTGATGTTGATAAAACGGTCGAGGAATTCCCACATACGCGCGGCGCGGAGTGTCACCCTAGCACCTAGCACTTCCCCTTTGCGTAGTTTGAAGTTTGCCACACTCTTGCGTGCGTACGTGACGGACGGCTTCTGTCCGGTTATCTTGGCCATCTCAGCAACAGCATCCTCCACCGCCTGCTTGCGCTGGTCCGGTTGCGTCCCCATGCACGTCGTCACCACGATCTTTTCCAATCGCGGTACCTGATGCACGTTGGTGTACTGATGCTTGGCTCGGAGGGTCGGTACGACCTTCTCCTTGTAATGTTTCAGTAATGTCGGTGTATTCATATGAGCGGGTCAGCTTTTTGTTCGTTGGCTTAAGCGCGGAGTCTCTTCCTTTCGGCTTTAACTCACTTTCTTCACATTCGAAATGTGGATGGCTCCGTCTATCTCCTTAATGCCGCCTTCAGGATCCGCTTCCGTGGGCTTTGTCGCTTTCTTCAGCTTCCTCACCCCTTCCACGATCACCGTCTGCTTCTTAGCATTTACGGATAAAACTACGCCACGCTTGCCCTTGTTCGATCCGGCAATGACTTCTACTTCATCGCCTTTCTTAACGTGGGTCTTCATCGTGTGTTCTTGTTGTTCGCTTCGTTTCCCCCTGCCGCTCCTGCGACACGGGGTGCACAGTTTACTCTTTTCCCTCCGCTTCGTCAAGTATAATCTCTCAATATGCCACTTTTTTTCTTCATCTGTTTTGTTATTTTGAATGCTTTCACGTTTTTCCTCGCGGCATTCGAGAGAATGTGGTAAAAGGAGTGCATGAGGATACACAAATGTATCGTTTTGCTTCTGCTGGCGTGCAGTGCGTGCTTGGCGGACTCCCCCAAACATCTCCGGCGGCAGCCGGGTAAGCCCAACATCATTCTCATCCTCGTCGATGATATGGGATGGGGTGACTTGGGTATTAACAGCAAAGGACTTGTCGATTCTAAGACGCCTTGCATCGATACCCCGCATCTCGCCAAATTGGCAGACCAAGGCGTCCTTCTCACTCGGCATTATACTAGTGCCCCCGTTTGCGCTCCCGCGCGCGCTTCCCTCTTCGGTGGCGTCCACCAAGGTCATGCCGAAGTGGTCCGCAATAACAGCTTTGATGCCGCTCTGGAAAATAGTCACACTCTTGCCTCCGTGCTCAAGCAGGCGGGTTACGCCACCGCCCTGATCGGTAAGTGGGGCATAGGGGGCGGCATGGAGGATGGCGGTACTCCGTCCACCACTGGCGCGTGGCCTACGGCTCGCGGCTTTGATTACTTTTTCGGTTACAACAACCACCGAGCCGGTCACAGGCATTATCCCAAAGAAGACCCCGCCGGTGATCCCGAGACTCACAAGAATGCCGTCTGGGACGGTGACCAAATCGTGACGGATCAGCTGGACGGTGCTTACAGCACAGACCTCTTCACCGCGCGGGCTAAAAAATGGATCATCGATACGAGGAAAGCTGACCCCCATCAACCCTTTTTCTTGGCACTCACCTTGATAGCTCCACATGCTCGTCTGGCGGTGCCTCCCGTGGCATACCCGACAAAAGGCGGTTTGAAAGGTGGGGTCAAGTGGCTGGGAAAGCCCGGTAAAATGATCAACACCGCCGGGGAAAAATGGGACAGCTTCATTTACCCTCAATACCGCTCTGCGTGGGAAAGTTACGCCAAGCTCAGATACGGTAAAAAAGCTCCCGCGAAGCTCGTCGGTGCTCGTAGACATGCCACTATGATTACCCGTATCGATGATGCCGTGGGCGACATCATGCAGCTCTGTCGCGACCTCAAAATTGAGCGCAACACGTTTCTCGTTTTCCTCAGTGACAACGGTCCGCACGATGAACCGGGCTCTGTGGGCGGCATAAAAGATCACCCTGCCCCCGCACAAGACCCCTCTTTCTTCCGGAGTTACGGTCCCTTGGACGGCATCAAGCGCGATGCTTGGGAAGGCGGTCTGCGCGTTCCCTGCCTAGTGTGGGCCCCGGGCATCGTCTCGTCCGGTTTGAAAAGTGCTCGCCCCGGTCAATTCCAAGATTGGATGGCTACCTTTGCGGAGCTTGCCGGGGTTCCCATCCCCATGCGCTGCGATGGTGTATCCCTGCTGCCCATCCTGCAGGGCAAAACTCCAACCAAACAGGGTGTCGTGTACTCTGAATACTCGTACCCCGGCAAGATGCCCCATTACACTGACTTTGCTCCCAACAAAGAACAGCGTAAACGCGGCGAACAGCAGGTCATCCTCTTCTCAGTACCCGATGGAAAAAACGGTGAACGTTGGTTGAAAGCTATCCGCACGGGCATTCAGTCCGGTCAGGAAGACTTCGAAGTCTATGACGTGGATGCCGACCCTCACGAAGCAAAAAATCTGGCAGACCAATTCAGCTCGTACCAAGAGCAGCTTAAACGAAGCGTCCTCTGGAATAGACGCGCCTACGACTACGCTCGCTCCCCCTCTTCCGGCAAACGCAAAAGCCCGTGCAGCGGCAAACGCCCCTACGATATGCTGGATGTCCCGGCGGATGATTTGCCGACCAAAAATAGTCCCGGGCTGAAGATGCGGCGCGTGAGTGCCGATGTTCCGTGGGTACCCGTCTTTGATACCTTGCCCGGAGCAGACCAAGCGCAGTCGACCGTAGTAGCCGATCCTTCCCAGCACGAGTTACCTGCCGGTAGTGTGACCGAGTTCACCGGCTTGATGCGCGTTCCCAAGGACGGCAAGAAGTGGCATTTTTACCTCACTCTCAGCAATGTACCCGGCACCAAAGCCTACATCAAGCTGCACAACTTCCAGCTCATTGATGCTGACGCCAATTACAAACCCGGTACCACCGCCACGGAGTCTGCCGCCGCCAATGTAGTGGAGAGCAATGGCGAAAAAACCGGCAAGGCGGGTATCCCCCTCAGTGCGGGCATGCACGCTATTAACATTACCGTTGTTCAGGGTAAAGGCGGTCCGGGTTCCCTCCGCTTAGAGCGTCAGCTCGGGCACGACGGTGTGCGCGAACCCGTCCCCGCCCAAGCTTTCATCCACGCCGATCCGTAACCCTCTTGCATCGCCGGGGTATGTATCATGCCTAAAGCGTCTCTCAGGTACCTCCATGAGCAATGGGACGCTTTCACTCTGCGGTGCCCCCGGATGGCTGCTTTTATCAAAAAAGTGGCGGTCCTCGTCCAGAATGGTTTCCTGCGTGACTCGGAGTTATTTGAGTTCAACGTTCGCTTTTCCGGTCGCATACCTCGCTCCGTATACTGGTGTACCATGGGCGGTCTCTTCGTCATGCTCGTGTTGGTCAAGCTCTTCCTTGCCCTTCTCCTTTTCCTCCTCGGCGGACTCCTCTACATAGTGGGTCCTTCCCTCCTGTCCGTCTCTTGGACACCGAGCGCGCTAAACTTCCTGTACATGGGCTGCGTGTTCATCGGTGACTCTTTTTTCTTTCTCTTCAAAATATGGCTCCTGCTGGTGGCAATAAGTGCTACCGTGCGGCGTGTACGCGATGCCGGTTTCTCCGTCCATTACCTGCCGCTCGCTCCATTCATCTGTTTCTTGAAGAGCAAACCCGAAAAAAATGAATGGAGTCAAACCCTTCGCATTACCACCGACGCAAACGTCGCAGACGAGTGGGTGGTCCCCGCGTCGTCTACCCCCTCGCCGGAGCCTGTCCCCTCTCTTCCTCAACCACCGCCCAAACTTTGCCCCCTCTGCCGAGGTAAAGGAAAGACCGCCACCGGCTTCACTTGTCCCCAGTGCGGCGGCAGCGGCAAGGCATAAACTCTGTCCCCATTCCTAAAAATCGCCGCATTACAAACCACAGTATCATGAGAGAAGGTATTGTCTGTGTCAAGGATATCCCGCGGCTGTGCTGACGGAACACCACCGTCCCGGCTCCCCCGGTGCTTACGTACTGTCGTATCTCCCGGAGTACCTGCAGAATCCCGAAGCCTCTCCCATCTGTGTCCATTTACCGCTGCGTGCTCAGCCTTTCACCTCGCTCTATCTCTTCCCGTACTTCGAGAGCATCCTACCGGAAAGCGATTTTGCTCAACGTATTGCGCGCGAAAATCGTATCGACCCGGCTGACCGCTTCGGCTTGCTCCTGAAACTCGCCGCCTGGGATACCATAGGTGACGTAACTGTCAGAAAATCATGAATTTGTCTCAATCATACCCTCCCTCCGTTTGCTGCGCCATGTTCGACAGCATCCGCGTACCTCCCATTCTCCCGTACGCTCTCCCCCCCCCCCTTCTAAAGCAAGGTACACCGGAACGGGCGAGCACCGCGCGTTTTCCTTCTCGGGTGCCCAAGATAAGTACTCCATGGTGGTAGACGGTCACGTACTGCGCCATCGAAAGGACAATGAACGCGGTACCTTCATACTCACGTGCAGGACGACACCTTTGCTCCCTCTTGCGGCTTATTCGCCGACTCTCGTCCCACCCCCAAACGCGGCATGCACGCTTTCTTCATCTCATGGGCTCAAACCATCGGCATTCCCCCCTCCACGGCAGTCCGTTTTCTCTCCTCCGCTCTCGCCAAGCAACCCCAAGCAGAACAAGCTGTGTCCTATTCTGCTCTCTCCAGTAAAGCTCAAAAGGCTTTCCTCCTTGCCATCCGCCCCCGTTTCAAAGCCCTCCGCGAAGCTTGATGCCACATTGCACACGAGTCGGCACTTGTCTGTTTCTTGGAACACGTGTAGAGAAAAGCTGACACAATCGCTACTTGATACGCATATCGGCAATACGTATACTTGCGGCGTTCCGCGGGACGCGAACGCAGCATTCGGTCGTGCTATGCGTTCTGTCGTGAGCGTCATTCGTAAAATGAACAACATACCATGATAAAACAGAAAACTCTATACACGGCAATCATACTCGCTGTCGGCGTAGTAAGCGGGACAGAGAATCCCGGGGAAAACGTGTCCGCTCCCTCACAACCGACATCGTCAATGAATGCAGGAATCGCGACCGAGCGCAACAAGGCTGCGATGAGGAAATTTGAGCGCATGATTAACACAGCTGATGAAGCATTGAGTGAGGAATTGGTGGCACCTGATGCTCCCTTCTTTACCCCGGCTTCCGCCGAACCTTTGTACGGCGGCAAGGGCTATCTGTCTGTGGTCAAGTGGATGCGCAAGGGATTCTCGGATGTGCATTGGAAACTCGAGGAGATGGTGGCAGAGGGTAATGTGGTTGCCGTGCGCTGGGCTCTCACCGGTACACACGACGGCGAGTTTTTGGGCATTCCTCCCACGGGAAGGAAAATTTCTTGCTCCGTCATGAACTTCTACACATTCAACGCCCAAGGCAAAGTGATCTCCGACATAGCAGCCGAGGGCATGATCGGTATCCTGCGCGGCATCGGTGCCCTCGATAAGTGAATCCCTCCCTTCGTACCTAGCTTTTCTTCCTGCCGCCTACGGTTGTTCTTCTCCCCCGTCCCAGCCCTGTCCCCCCGTTTCCCCTCCAATTCCCCCGCCTTGCGCAACGGAGTTGCGCGGAATTTCTACTTCGTACCTCGTACTTGGCTATTGCCCTGCACCCCACGGTCGTTCTTTTCCCCCTTTTCCTGCCCGGCACTGCGCTCTTCCCTCCTTTTGCCCCGCCCCACCGCACGTGTAAAACACGGTCGCTCCGGGCAAACCTCACACAAGTATCACCCCTGCGGCGTGGATGCCTTGTCTGTCTGCGGCGAGTTTGTGCCGGGAAGTACGAGTTCACCGATCCACTTCTTTGCGGCATCGGTGATATTGCCTGCCATATCTGCGTGTTGCACGGCGAAGCGCGGAGTAAACCACGGGAAATAACGCACGAGATCGTGGAACACCTGCACCTCGCCGTCACAGGTGCCGTGTCCTGACCCAATACCGATTGTGAAGATATCGGATTGGGCAGTGAGGCGAGCGGCAACCTGAGGTCGCGTGCATTCGATGACCACGGAGAATGCCCCAGCGCATGTGACCGCCTGCAAGTCGGCGAAAAGGGAAGCTTCTTCCGCCGCAGTTTTCCCGCGCATCCGGTAGCCGCCGTCTTCCTTAATATGCTGGGGAAGCAACCCGATGTGCGCCTGCACGGGTATGCCGTCCCGCACGATGGCAGCCAGCTGAAGCTCCACCGCGCACCCGCCTTCCAACTTCACCGCTTCTGCCCCGACTCCCCTCAGCGCACGCGCGGTTTCCACCGCCTGCTCCGGCGTGTCGTAGGTGTGGATGGGCATATCTGCCACCAACAAAGCGCGCGGGTGGGCACGCGCCACGGCAGCGGTATGGTGCAACATGTGCTCCGGCGTAACACTTGTGGTATCCGGGAATCCCAGCACCATCATGCCCAACGAATCACCCACCAGCAGCATATCCACCCCCGCTTCATCCAACAACCGCGCCGTGGGGTAATCGTAGGCTGTCAACTGCGATAGGGGTCGCTTCCCCCTACTCCCCGCAAGTGCCCAGATTTTCTCATCGGTAGTCATGGCATTACAAGGCAAAAGGAACGACAGCCGGGTGCTGCGGCAGGGCGGCGAGGAGCTCTCGCACGGTCGCTCTCTGCCCGGGCAGTACCACCTCGGGGTCGATGTCGCATAGCGGTTGCAGCACAAAGCGTCGCTCGTGGGCACGGGGATGCGGCAAAGTCAGCTCCGGGGTGGTGAGTACCATCTCCCCGGAATAGATCAGATCGATATCGCAGGTGCGCGGTTCGCCGTAAATGCCGTGCCGCGCCCGCCCGAGTTTCTCCTCTATCTCGCGACAACGCCGCAACAGCTCAGTCGGCGGCATATCCGTCAGTATTTCGACACAGGCGTTCAGGAAGGCCGGGCTGCCGGGCGGACACCCCACCGGCTCCGTCTCATAAACTTGCGAAAGCCACAGCTCACCGAAGAGTGCCGCGAGACAATCACACGCCCGCTCCAAGAAGCCGAGGCGATCCCCGCTGTTAGAGCCCAACGCAAGTGCCGTGCGGCGTCGGGTATGGGCATCAGTCTGTAAAACCGAGCACATCTTGCATGCTGTAAAGACCGACCGGCTTATCCGCCAGCCAGAGGGCGGCGCGCACTGCCCCGCTCGCGAACGTCATCCGCCCGCTCGCCCTGTGGGTCAGCTCCACGCGCTCCCCGTCCGTCGCGTAAATGACCGTATGGTCTCCCACCACATCTCCGCCGCGCAGGGAATGCATGCCGATCTGTCGTTGCGGACGCGCCCCGACCATGCCTTCCCGCCCGTGCGTCACATCCTCATTATAATCCATGCCGGTCTCCGCGCACACAATCTCCGCTAGGGTACGTGCCGTGCCGCTGGGTGCGTCCAGTTTGTGGCGGTGGTGCATCTCCGTTATCTCCACATCGTACCCTCGCAGTATACGCGCCGCCTTGCGTGTGAGCCAAAAGAGCGTGTTAACACCCACCGAGTAGTTGGACGCAAAGACGATCGGGATACTCTTGGCAGCCTCGACAATCGCTGCGCGTTCTTCGTCCGTATGCCCGGTCGTGCCGATGACGAGCGGCTTCCCCTGTTCTACTGCGGCGTTCAGCAACTCCGGCGTAAAGCCGTGGAAGGAAAAATCGATAGCGAGGTCAGCCTGCGCGAGCGCAGCCTTCACGTCCTGCCCCACGTCATGCGTAGACCCCATCTCCGTGTCGGGACACTGCTCGACCGCCTGCTTCACGGTCTGCCCCATGCGCCCCGAAATCCCGGTAACAAGAATTTTCATCATGCTTGTAGTTGCATCTTAATGAAGTAAGGCGTAACGGCGCAGCAAATCCGCGAGTACCGTCCTCTTCTCCTCTGCCAGCGGCGCAAGCGGCAACCGCAGCTCCCAAGAGATGTCCCCGCGCAACGCGAGTGCCGCCTTGATGGGCACCGGATTCACGTCCAAACTCATCAACCCCTTCATGAGCGGGTAATACTTCTTTTGTAGTGCCGTGGCTCTTTTCCCATCCCCGCTCAATGCCGCGTCCACCAACTCCTTCATCTGCATCGGCGCGACATTCGAGGTCACCGAGACCAACCCCACCGCCCCGCAAGCGATGAATGGCACCGTCAACCCGTCATCCCCGCAGAGCACGGCAAAATCCTCCGGCAACGCTTGTACGAGGCGGTTCACGCGGTCCACGCTCCCCCCCGCCTCCTTGATCGCCACAACCGTGGGGCAATCCGCCGCCAACCGCGCCACCGTCTCCACCGCTATCTCGATTCCGCTGCGCCCGGGTATGCTGTACAGCAACACCGGCAAGTCCGTGCTCTCCGCAATAGCCTTAAAATGCCGATAAAGCCCCTCCTGACTCGGCTTGTTGTAGTAGGGACATACCTGCAGCGTTCCGTCTGCTCCCATTGCCGCCGCCTCCTCCGTCATAGATACCGCCTCCGCCGTGGAATTGGAGCCCGTCCCCGCGATGACTTGGCAACGCCCGGCAGCATACTCTATCGCCATCCGGATGACCTCTGCGTGCTCGGCGTGCGTAAGCGTCGGAGACTCCCCCGTTGTACCCACCGGTACGATGCCCGTCACCCCGCCGTCCACCTGCGCATCGATCAATGCTCGGTACGCTTCCTTGTCCACGCTCCCATTGCGGAATGGTGTGATGATTGCCGTGTAAAGTCCTGCGTATTTCATATAACCTCCCTTACTATACCCCCGCTCTCCCAACCTGTCAACCTTTACACGTCCGTCTCAATAAATTTCAGACTGTACATGCCGCACAGAAACGGGGAAATTCAGAATGATGTGTGCATTGCAAGTAGAAATGCACCTCATGAAAAAAAAATTGAATCCGGGATTCCATCCTGCTAGAATGGTACTTTTGCCCCTCCGCGACACCATAACCTTAACTTCCTGATTATTATTACTTTATCTGTCAAAAGCTGTTTCTGCCATTAGG